>JBKJPR010000024.1:0-12568 GCA_046594275.1 Sediminibacterium sp. | reverse complement strand
AACGATCTCAGTACGATTCGCTGTCGGCAGGGAAATCCTTTGACTTTACATCCGCTATGTATTGCTGAACCGCACCGGTTACCTGCTCCTGTAAATTAAGGTATTGCCTGAGAAACCGGGGTTTGAATTCATTATTAATGCCCAACATATCGTGCATCACCAATACCTGGCCATCACAATCTTTACCCGCGCCGATGCCAATGGTGGGTATTGAAAGACTTTCGCTTACCTCTTTGGCCAAAGCAGAAGGTATTTTTTCCAGTACGATGGCGTAGCATCCAGCCTGCTGTAATAATTGTGCATCAGTTCTCAACTTTTCCGCCTCATCTTCTTCTTTTGCCCTTACGGTATAGGTGCCGAATTTATAAATGGATTGCGGCGTTAATCCCAGATGACCCATGACCGGGATACCAGCCGATACAATGCGCCGTATGCTGTCAACCACTTCTGCACCACCTTCTAATTTTATAGCATGCCCACCGGTCTCTTTCATAATGCGTATGGCAGATGCCACCGCGATATCGGAATTGGATTGGTAGGATCCGAAAGGCATATCTACTACCACCAGGCAACGGTTAATGGCGCGTACCACACATTGTGCGTGATAGATCATTTGGTCCAGTGTAACGGGCAGCGTTGTTTCATGACCGGCCATTACATTACTCGCGCTATCACCCACCAGAATGACGTCAATACCTGCTGCGTCAAACAAACGGGCAAAAGAATAATCATAGGCCGTGATCATGGAAATTTTTTCTCCATGGCCTTTCATCTTTAATAAAGTGTGGGTGGTTATTTTTTTAACTTCTTTGTGCAGGCTCATGGGAAGGATTTTGAAATTTTGGAATTGGGAAAATGGGAAATTGATGAACTTATTTTCCCCTGTTTGATTTAGCTGTTTTACTTGATGCTGTAAAAATAACTGTCAATTCTCTGGCTTCTGATAATAATGGCTCTACTTTTTCTTTGGGAGCGTTTCCTGTTTCAGTAATGATGTCCAACCAAAATGAACTTTCATCTGCCTCTTCTTCTATAATTCCTATCCAGGCAACAAATTCTGCATGGCTCCTGGCCCTGCAGGAAGCCCGGTAATTTGCTGCCACAGAACTTGCTGATCTCCCCAACTGATTAGCAATTATGTGTGCACTTCGCCGGTTAGGCAACTGATCCACAAAATTCAGTATATCAATAGTAAATCTCTTCGTCCTTATTTTTAATTCTCTTTCTGTCATGGAATGGAATGATTTCCAAATTTCCTAATCTTTCAATTCCCCAATTCAGGTACTAACCGCAATTTCCCAATCTCCAATTCCCCAATTCTAGGAAGCAATTCCCTTACTGGTCAGCTCATAATACAAATGCTGTATCAGCCCATCTGCCAGGCCGATCTTGGGCACATAGATTTCATCGGCATCGGACCAGCGCATAACATTGATATAGATCTGGAGGGCGGGCACAATCACATCGGCACGGTCTCCGCGTAGTTTGTAAATATTGATACGGTCTTCGAGCGAAAAAGAACCTATTTCTTTGTAGTAATCTTTCAGCAGGTCGAGGGTAAGGGGTTTGCCATCTTTTTTCTTGCTGAGTGAAAATACTTTATTGATGTTTCCACCTGTACCTATGGCTACTATCTTTTTATATCCTTTGGTTTTGTTTTTGATAAAATCCTTCATCTCATTCCATTTATTATCATCAACCATATCTTTCAGTAAACGGATGGTGCCGATATTAAAAGACTCTTTGAACACCAGCTTGGTGTCTGCAAAAAAAGTAAGTTCTGTACTGCCGCCACCTACATCAATATACATGTAGCTGTGATCGGTATCCATATTTTCGGCCACATGGTTCTCATAAATAAGTGAGGCTTCCAGGTCTCCGCTTATGATCTCTATCTCAAGGCCCGTTTCTAATTTTACTTTTCGGATAAGGTCCTGGCTGTTACTTGCATCACGCATAGCGCTGGTGGCGCAGGCGATCACATTTTTCACACCGTAAGCATTGATAAGGTGGCCATAGGCTTTCATGGTCTGTAATACCATGCCCCGTTTTTCTTTGGATATCTCCCCTTTTTCAAACACATCAAAACCCAGCCGGAGGGGCACACGTACCAGGTTCAGTTTATTGAACTGTGGTTTTCCTTCTTTATCCTGTGTTACTTCGGCAATTAATAACCTCGCTGCGTTACTTCCGATATCAATGGCGGCTAACCTCACTGTTCACTATATTTTTCTTGTGCAGGTAATGATATGTTTCTATCTGGGAACGTACGTGTTTTTTTCCTGCGGAAGGTACATAGTTGTTAGATAAATTTGGGTCAAGGATTCTGGCCTTTATGTTATCTCTTAATTGAATGTGGATAATATCTTTTAATTCGCTGCAGATAGATGGATCATTTACCGGAACAGCTGCTTCCACACGGTGGTTCAGGTTTCGTACCATCCAGTCGGCGCTGGATATATATATTTTTTCTTTACCCATGTTATGGAAGATCATCACACGCGCATGCTCGAGGTATTCATCAACGATACTGACCGCACAAACATTGTTCTTATGCTTTTTGCCATGGATCCGGGCGCTGTAAATACCCCTCACAATCATGCACAGATCAACGCCTGCTGCCGCTGCCTCATCTAATTTTTTGATCAGCAGGGCATCGCTCAATGAATTTACTTTGACTATGATCCGGGCATCCTTGCCCGATTTGGCATGTTTGATCTCCCGGTCTATCAGCATCACCAGTTCCTTTCGCATACTGGTAGGGCATACCAGTAATGTTTTACACATCTGTAAATACCGGAAGCCCGTTTTCCAGTTTTCGAGGTAGCGGAAAATGCGGTTGATATCAGCCATAACATTCCGGTTGCTGGTCAGAAGGCAATGGTCGGCATATACCATTGCTGTTTTTTCGTTCAGGTTACCGGTACTTACAAAACCATACTGGATGGTTTTGTTGCCCTTTCTTTTTTTGATGATGCAGAGTTTGGCGTGGATTTTCATTTTGGGTACACCCAGCAGCACACGTACACCTTCTTCTTCAAGTATTTTTTTCCATTCCAGGTTAGCCTCCTCATCAAACCTGGCTTTGAGCTCCAGCATAACCACCACTTCTTTACCATTTCTGGCCGCATTGATCAGGGCATTGATCACTTTTGAATTCGATGCAAGCCGGTAAGCAGTTATTTTGATGGAACTTACATCAGGGTCCATAGCCGCTTCACGCAACAGATCAATTACCGTATTAAATGAATGGTAAGGGAAATGCAGCATCACATCTTTTTTAACGATCACATCCGTTACCCGCATAGAACTTTGCAGGGCAGTATGGGTGAAGGGGGCGCGACGTGTGTTTTTGGTATTGAATACATCCGGAAAATCCATGAAGTGCCGGAAGTTGTGGATGCGGCCACCCGGTATGATATTGCTTTTCCGGTTCAGGTTCAGGCGACGTATCAGGTATTCGAGTAAACCGGCATCCATTTCTTTGTCGTATACAAAACGAACGGGTTTGCCTTTGCGACGGTTCTTTAATCCTTTTTCTATTTTTTCAACAAAAGTGGTGCTTACATCATTATCAATATCTATTTCGGCATCTTTTGTTACTTTGAAAACATAAGCGTCAAAATAATCGTATTCAAAATAAGAGAAGATATGCGGAAGGTTGAAACGGATCACATCTTCGAGCAGGATGATATTTTTTTCATCGGGTTTGGAAGGCAACTGGATAAACCTGCCTAATGCTCTTGTCGGCACTTCAATCAAAGAATATTTCTGGTGATAGGCTGAATCATTTTTACGCATGATCACGCCCAGGTAAATGCTTTTATCACGCAGGTAAGGTAATTGAGGAAGGCTCTCTATCATCAGCGGGATGATGTTGGAACGGACCTCTTCGTCAAAATATTTTTTTACGAATGCCTGTTGTTCTTTGTTCAGGTGTTTCTCATCCACGAGGAAAATGTTCTCTTTTTTCAGTTCCAGTAAAATACCTTCCCATATCCTGTTGAATTCATTTTGCTGCTGGAGAACGATGGTTTGTATCTGGTCGAGTATTGTCTGCGGATCCTCCTCCATATGCATATTCAGTTTCCTGCGCTTTTCAGAAAACTCGATCATCCGTTTCAATGTGGCCACCCGCACCCTAAAAAACTCATCTGAATTATTGGAAAAGATGCCAAGGAAACGGATCCGTTCTTTCAATGGAACAGTGGGATCATTGGCTTCCTGCAGTACCCGGGCATTGAAGCTTAACCAACTGATATCTCTTTGGATGAGTATTTTCTTAGACATAGAAGGAATTGGTAAATTTTGGAATTGGGAAAATGTTCCCTTTATATCAAAAATAAATAAGCGTTCTTATGTTTAATGTTACATTTATGAGGAGTAGAAAATTAATTTTTAATTTCAAAATTTCCCAATTTCAAAATCCAAAATCCTATGAATAAGAGGATTTTATCTGCCGTATGATCCCTGTTGTAGAAAACCCTTCCACAATCGCATTGATGACTACCCGGCCGCCGTTGGCCAGTACTTCCCGGGAACCTGCGATCTGTTCAATGGTATAATCGCCACCTTTTACCAGTACATCGGGCAAGAGGGCGGCTATAAGTTCGCGCGGTGTATCTTCCCCGAAGATTACCACTGCATCTATGATGGCGAGATTGGCTAAAAGCAATGCCCTGCTCTGTTCCAGATTGATGGGCCTGCCGGGGCCCTTTAATCTTTTCGTACTGTCGTCGCTGTTTAGTCCCACAACCAGGTAATCCGCTTCTTTAGCAGCCTGTGATAAAGAAAAAATATGCCCCTCATGCAGGATATCAAAACAACCATTACTGAAAGCAATGGTTTTACCCGTTACACGCCAACTAGCCACCTGCGACAATAACCGGGGGAGGTTAAATATCTTTTTATCTATGGCGCTAATTGCTTTCATTTTTTTTCTGTTTGTTATAAAAAGGTAATAGGCCCAGGCAAAGAAAACCGACTACCAGAACAATAATAAACTGTGCGAACCATTGCAGGGTGCCGTTGGCAAATCCTATTTCAAACGGGATATCATTTTTCTCCAGCACTTTTGCAAGGAAATAGGCATACGCCCCAATACCACCAGGTGTTACGATCATGCCGATACTGGCAAAGGCAAGTGCGGAGATCGCAGTTTGAAGTCCCAGGTGTGACGTGCCCTGTGTTGCCATCAGGCCAACCCATGTGCCTACTATGTATAAAATCCAGATGGCAACGCTATAGAAAATGAACAGGCCTTTTTGCTGGAGGTTTTTAACACTGCTGAGCCCCTCCCATATACCATTTAATATCTTTTTGAAGAGTATCACAATTTTTAAATGCGCAAACTGGTAGAACCAAACCTTAACAGCAATGATGGAGGTAAGTACAACGCCCAGTACAATTCCTATTTTGACCAGGGAAAAATCACCGGCTTTGTTTTCAAATAATTGCCTGAACAGTTGGGTACCGAATTCGCCCACCACATCGAACTGGCTGATCATGGCCAGTAAAAAAACCAGTCCCAGTGAGATTACATCCACTGCCCGTTCGGCAACAATGGTTCCCACTAATTTTTCAGCCGGTACTTTTTCATACCTGGCGAGGATCGTGCATTTTAATACTTCTCCCAATCGTGGTACAGCCAGGTTAGCAAGGTAACCGATCATTACGGCAAAAAAAGTATTCAGGAAAGAGGGGGTATAGCCCATGGGCCGCATCAGTATTCTCCAGCGAAGGGCCCGCAGTATATGGCTCAGTGAAAGGATCAGTAATACAGGCAGGAGAAGCCCGTAATTGGCTGTCTGCAAAGAAAGTTTGAACTCCCCCCATTTTTCATCGGGTATCTGGTGCAGGCTCCACCACACAAGAAATATTCCGAGACCAAGGAAGAAAAGATATTTTAAGACTGATGTTACACGCTTATTCATACAACAAATTCAACGGCAAGTTAAGTAAGCTATTTTATATATCGTTGAACGGATTATTGCACAATTTTTGTTTTTTTGGATTGAAATGAAATGCCATTTTTTATTGAGGCGATCTAATGCTTCCTGTCAGAGGCATATTATCAATTAATCTGACTTCGCCGATAAAAGCAGCTACCAATCCTATAAGTGGTGTCTGGCCATTCCAATGCGTAACCGGATCCAGTGTATTTGCATCAGCTATTGTTACATAATCGATCTTTGTAAACCCTGCTTCACGGATCATATTTTCGCCCTTTGCAATTTGTGTAGTCAGGTCACCGGGGTGCATCTCTTGTTTCAGGTACAGCAAGGAACGATAGATCACGGCAGCTTTTTGTTTGTCTGTTTCGCTTAACCGCATGTTTCGGCTGCTCATTGCCAATCCTGAATCTTCACGGAGCGTAGGAATGATATTTAACTGTATATTCCATTTACACAAACTGATCAGTTTGCTGATCACCATGCATTGCTGGTAATCTTTCCGGCCCAGGAACAGTGTAGTAGGCATAACGATCTCCAGGAGTCTTTTCATCACCTGGCAAACTCCCTGGAAATGTCCGGGGCGGTAATACCCTTCCAGAATGGTTTCCAGATGCCCGAGGTCAAACCGCATAAGTTGTTCTGTGCCGCCGGGATATACCTCAGAAACCGGAGGTAGGAATAAAACATCAGATCCGGCCTGTGCAAGGGCTAGAATATCCTTTTCCAGTGTAACGGGGTATTTGGCAAAATCCCTGGGGTCGTTGAACTGGGTTGGGTTTATAAAAATACTGGAAACTGTCAGCCCACTGTTCTTCTTACTGCTTTCTATCAGGCTGAGGTGGCCGGCATGAAGCGCACCCATGGTGGGTACAAAACCGATGGTATAACCTGATTCAGATTTGGTTTTCAGGTATTTAGTAAGATCAGAAGCAGTTGTAAACAGGATCATTCAGTTGTGATTAGAGGTAAAAGCCCATCAGATATTGGATTTCGCCGTAATTTATGTAGCTTTGCCAACTCATTTTCCAGCATCGTACTAAAATTCGTTTAACATAATGATGTCAACAAAGAAAAGAATTTTATTCATTGCTACAGAGATGTCTCCTTACCTCGAGCTGACTGAATTTGCTGAAGTGATCAACAAACTGGCGATCAAAAGTAATGATAGTGGATTGGAGGTGAGATGTATCATGCCCCGTTTTGGGGTGATCAATGAAAGGAGGCACAGGCTGCATGAAGTAGTAAGACTTTCGGGTATCAATGTTTCTGTTGATAATGATGATTACCCCCTTCAGATCAAAGTAGCCTCGCTCCCCAATGCCCGTTTACAGGTGTATTTTCTTGAGAATGAAGACTTTTTCAAACGCAAACAGGTGTTTCATGATGAAGAGGAAAATTGGTTTGAGGATAATATCCTGCGAACGGTTTTCTTTTGTAAAGGCGCTTTGGAAACCGTTAAAAAATTTGGATGGCCCCCTGATATCATCCATTGCAGCGGCTGGATGACGGGCCTGATACCTGCCTATATTAAAACGGCTTACAAAAAAGAGCCTGTTTTTGGAAACAGCAAGGTTGTCTTTACCATCGGCCAGAATACATTCAAAGAAAAGCTGGGGGCCGATTTTGTAAAAAAGGCAATTATCAATGCCAATATCAAGGAAAAAGACCTTGAAGCATTCAAGGAAGGCAACAATACCGCTATGTTCAGAGGCGGTGCAGCTTTTGCTGACGCTATCACATTCGGCGCCGATAAAATAGAAAAGAAACTCGTTGAAGAATTCGGTAAAGTGAAGGGTAAGAAAGTCGTTCCATTTAAGGGATGGGATTCTGATTTAACAGAGTATTTAGAATTGTACAACGACCTTGCGGGCAAGTAATTACTAACTCATGTATTCATTTTTTACACTGCGTAGGATATTCATTTTTTGTATTGGTTTGATCGGTTTTTTTTCAGGTTGCACGCGTATTTCCTCAACTAATATCGGAGGCGGACTGATCCCTGATATTGACGGAGTAATTACCAGGGATACCCTGCTTGATGTAATCACAGATAGTTTTGATGATCCGGATTCAACCAGGATATACAGGGGCGACAATCATGTACTCGGCGCCATTACCAATGACCCCCTTTTCGGCAAAACAAAGGCTTCTATGTTCTTTGAGATGAGGCCTCCTTCTTATCCCTATTTTATTCCCGGAAATAAAGACAGTGTAGTGGTGGATTCAGCAGTGCTGATACTGAGTTACCGTGGTATTTATGGCGATTCAACCAAGCCTTTACGACTCAATGTGCTCGAAATTGATAAGAATACCCCTCTTAAACCCACGATTACCTATCCTTCCAATTACCCGAATGCTTATCCTGTAAATACAGGCGCTTCCCTGGCTCCGCCAAAAACCATCGATATCAGGCGGTTATCTGACTCAGTGAACAACCGCTTTGAAAATGCTAAATTCCAGATAAGGATCCGGTTGAACGCTGCTGTGGCCAAAAGATTCCTGAAAGATTATGATTCATCCAATGCCTACCGGTCAGATTCACTTTTTAGAACATTTTTTGCAGGGTTTGCGGTAACCGCCGATGCATTTGGTCCGGCAAATGCCTTATTAAGGATTAACCTGGCAGATACCAATTCCAAATTTGCCTTATATTATAGTTCCAGTTCTACCGGAGCCACCAGCAGGGATACTTCTGTGGCTTATTTTAAATTCAGCAGCTTTACCAGTGGAGATGCAAACTTTATAACAAGGGACAGGAGCGGAAGTGAAGTAGCGAAGCATTTTACTACCACAACCAAACCCGACTCGCTTATTTATGTACAATCTTCGCCTGGAACCTATGTGAGGATCAGGGTACCGGGGCTGCAAAGCCTAAACAACCGCATTATTCACAGGGCCGAGTTGATAGCTGAGCAGGTTCCGGATGATGCAAATATTGCGCTGGAAGCTTTTATGATCCCCCCGCGTTACCTGTTATTAAGTTTGTATGATACGGTGCGAAAGATCAAACGAAATATTCCGAACGATTATACTATCAGTTCATCAGGGCCGAATATCCCCCATTTTGGCGGTTTCCTGTCTTCCAAAGCGGCTATGGGATACGATAAAATTGCTGCCTATAATTTTAATATCAGCCGTTACGTGCAGGGTATCGTTACGCGGAAAGACACTGCTTTCACTATGCGTTTATCAGCGCCTACCAACGATTCCCTTTTATACACACCTGCTTACCCCGATAACACGTTTTCACAAATCTATTACCTCAATCCCAGCGTTGGAAACGATGTGGGGGATGGTAGGGTAAGGTTAGGCGGAGGCACACATTCCCGTTTCAGAATGCGGTTGAGAATTATTTTCTCACGTATCTGATGATCTGTTGCGGATTAATAGCTGATTAATCTATATTTGCACCCATTAAAATAAACCTATATGCCTTATTTGTTTACTTCTGAAAGCGTATCTGAAGGACATCCGGATAAAGTGGCCGACCAGATATCTGACGCCTTAATTGATAATTTTCTTGCATTTGATGCCCAATCAAAAGTTGCCTGTGAAACACTGGTTACTACAGGCCAGGTTGTGCTTGCCGGTGAAGTAAAATCAAAAGCCTATTTAGATGTGCAGGAAATTGCGCGCGGTGTGATCCGCAAGATCGGATATACCAAGAGTGAATATATGTTCGAGGCCAATAGCTGTGGTATCTTATCCGCTATTCACGAGCAGTCGGCTGATATTAACCAGGGTGTGGACAGGAAGAAAAAAGAAGAGCAGGGCGCCGGCGACCAGGGTATGATGTTTGGTTATGCCACCAATGAAACTGAGGATTATATGCCATTGGCACTTGACCTGGCTCATAAAATACTCATCGAATTAGCCGCCTTAAGAAGAGAGAACAAACAGATCAAATACCTGCGTCCTGATGCCAAAAGCCAGGTAACGCTTGAGTATGATGATAACAATAAGCCGGTACGTATTGATGCCATCGTGGTTTCTACACAACATGACGATTTTGATACCGAAGGTAAAATGCTCGCGAAGATCAAAGAAGATATCATCAATATACTTATTCCACGTGTAAAGGCTAAGTATAAAAAGTATGCTAAGCTGTTCAATGATAAGATCAAATATCATATCAATCCAACCGGAAAGTTTGTTATCGGTGGCCCGCATGGCGATACAGGGTTAACCGGTCGTAAGATCATCGTGGATACCTACGGTGGTAAAGGGGCACACGGTGGTGGCGCTTTCAGTGGAAAAGATCCCAGTAAAGTTGACCGTTCAGCCGCATATGCCACACGGCATATTGCCAAGAACCTGGTAGCTGCAGGTATCGCTGACGAAGTGCTGGTTCAGGTTTCATACGCCATTGGGGTGGCTCAGCCTACTTCTATTAACGTGAACACCTATGGTACTGCCAAAGTGCAACTCACAGATGGCCAGATCGGTAAGATTGTGGAAAGCCTATTTGACCTGCGCCCCTACTTCATAGAGCAGCGTTTAAAGCTCCGTACACCTATGTACAGTGAAACCGCTGCCTACGGCCATATGGGACGTAAGAATGAAGTGGTAACCAAAGAATTCGTTTTACCAAACGGGAAAGTGAAGAAAGTGAAAGTGGAATTGTTTACCTGGGAGAAGCTGGATTATGTAAGCAAAGTGAAAAAAGCTTTTGGTGTAAAATAATCTTTCAAAGAAATAACCGTAACCTCTGCTCATTTGGGCAGAGGTTTTTTATTTTTAGGGTATCAGTTATCACCCTAAACTGTTTGTATGAAGAAAAACCTGACTGTGGCTGCTGTTGCATCTGTAGTAATGATCATTTTACTGCGTTGGCAGGGTAGCAGCCTCAAAACACCCATCAGCCCCCGGGCCATCGTTGATCTTGAATTCGCAGCTACACCGCAAAGGCTGAGTGAATTGCTTTTTGTGTGGAATACGTCTGTTGTCAAAGTAAATATCTGGTTGGATTTTTTGTTTATCGTTTCATACGTCCTTTTTTTGTCCATTGCTGCTGCGTTTTGCGCCATGAAATGGCCGGCCGGTACCATGCGGCAGGTGGGTCTTACTTTGGCGCGGGCGGCTTATCTGGCAGGTGTACTGGATATCGCAGAAAACCTGCTTATGTTACAAAGCATAGCCGGGTATTTTACCATCACTTCTTTACAATTGACTTATTATTGCGCGGCTGTTAAGTTTATATTGGCAGCTATTGTTCTTCTGTTCCTGCTGGCCTCATTACCAGTTGCCTTCCGAAAAAACAAACCCTGACTATGCAAAACAATCCCTGGACCATTAATGAAGAGAAGCAGGTATATGATAACGCATGGATAGCAGTAACTGAATACGATATCATCAACCCCAATGGCGGGAAAGGTATTTATGGAACGGTTCATTTTAAGAATACAGCCATTGGCGTGATCGTTTTGGATGAGCAGCAGCATACATACCTGGTTGGCCAATACAGGTTTGCATTGAACGCTTATAGCTGGGAGATACCCGAGGGAGGTGCACCGGTAGAAACGGATCCTTTGGAGGGGGCCAAACGTGAATTGCGGGAAGAAACCGGTCTGGTGGCAACAAACTGGCAGGTATTGCTGACCATGCATTTGTCGAATTCCGTTACCGATGAATACGCCATTGTATACCTGGCCACCGGTTTAACACAGCATGTGGCCGCACCCGAGGAAACAGAGCAACTCATGGTAAAGCGTATCCCCTTTGAAGAAGCGTATCAAATGGTTGAGAAGGGAACCATTACCGATGCCATGAGTGTGGCCGCCATTATAAAACTCAGGTTGTTATTAGCAGAAGGGAAATTGAAATAATACATTTGCAGATGCCCGTTAAACAAAATTCGCTCATAATAGGCCGTCAGCCACTGGTAGAAGCGCTTCAGTCCGGAAAAGCTATTGATAAGATTCTGCTCCAGAAAAATACCAGCGGTGATGTGATCAATACCATCAGGCAATTATCAAGGGACCAGAATATACCCATACAGGTAGTGCCTGTTGAAAAACTGAATGGGTTAACAAAAGCCAGTCACCAGGGAGTAGTGGCCTTCGCGGCACGGGTACAGTATATGGACCTGCAGCAGGTGATCGATCATGTGGTATCCAATGGCGACCTGCCCTTGTTTTTAATGCTGGATGGCGTTACCGATGTGCGGAATATAGGTGGCATAGCCCGAAGCGCGGTTTGTTGCGGCGCCCAGGCCATCATTATTCCCGATAAAGGCGTTGGCGCGCTGAATGAAGAGGCTATGAAAAGCAGCGCCGGTGCATTGGAGCAGATCCATATCTGTCGGGTGAACAGTTTATTAAAAGCAGTGGATACCCTGCACC
The DNA here is from genome assembly GCA_046594275.1 of Sediminibacterium sp. Lineage (GTDB taxonomy): Bacteria > Bacteroidota > Bacteroidia > Chitinophagales > Chitinophagaceae > Sediminibacterium. Next base: position 273 of record JBKJPR010000024.1, on the reverse strand, counting down.
TCAACGGCATAAAAGTTTTTACCAGTGAAATGCGCGCGGCGGAGAATGTATTTGAACTTCCTTTTACAGACCCCTGTTGCATTATTATGGGCGATGAAGGGAAAGGGGTACAGCCTTATCTGGCCAAAGCTGCCGATCATTTTTTTAAAATACCTATGGCAGGCGCCTTCGATTCATTCAATGTGTCTGTTGCAACGGGGATTATTTTATACGAGGCGATGAAGCACAGGATGAAGGGATAGTTTAATGGTTTAACTGTTTAATTGTTTATGG
>JBKJPR010000491.1:0-2568 GCA_046594275.1 Sediminibacterium sp. | reverse complement strand
AATGATCGAGATACAAAATATAGAGAAAAGATTTGACGACCGGGTTATTTTGGAGGATATCAGCGCGGTAATGGAAACGGGTAAATGTAACCTTATCATCGGTACCAGTGGCAGCGGCAAAACGGTATTGACTAAATGTATGGTAGGGTTATTCGAACCGGATAAAGGGGGCATCCTGTATGATGGGGCTGATATGATGACAATGGAAGAGGATCAACGCAAACTACTTCGCCAGCAGATCGGGATGCTTTTCCAGGGAACAGCTTTGTTTGATTCGATGACAGTGGAACAGAATGTTTTATTCCCGCTGGATATGTTCACTAAATGGACCCATGGGGAGAAAAGGAAAAGGGTGGATGAGGTGTTGGACAGGGTAAACCTGAAAGATGCACACAAGAGATATCCTTCAGAGATCAGCGGTGGAATGAAAAAAAGAGTGGGTATTGCACGGTCCATCGTGCTTAACCCGAAATATCTGTTCTGCGACGAGCCCAATTCTGGGCTTGACCCGCAAACTTCGTTGGTGATAGACAAACTGATCAAAGAGATCACGCTGGAATTTAATATTACCACCATTGTGGTTACGCATGATATGAACAGTGTAATGGAGATCGGTGACCATATTGTATACCTGCACCAGGGACGTAAACAATGGGAAGGCACCAATAAAGACATTATTTTCAGTAAGGATGAACTATTGAATAATTTCATTTTCGCATCCGAATTCCTGCAGGATGCAAAGCAGATGCGGATGATGGAAGCAAACGGAACACATCGTTCCTGACTATTTTTTGAATGAACTTTTTTATGAAACACATATTTATCATTTTCTTTTTGTTAGTTTCCATCAGCTCAGTTTCCGCCCAAACAGTGGAAGCGTTACCGCCGTATAGGAAAGATTTCCGTTTACCCGATTTTACCATCCAACAAACCGACAGTAGCTTTTTTTCCAAAGCACAATTGCCAAAATGTGATTATACAGTCATTATCTATTTTGCGCCAGATTGCAATCACTGTCAATACGAGGCCGCCGAGATCGTAAAAAATATGGACAGCCTGAAAAATGTTTTTTTTATTTTTGCCGCTTATAGGCCCCTGAATGAGATCAGAGAGTTCGCTGAGAAATACGGGCTGAATACATTTCCGAATATCCGCACAGGGCGCGACCCGCAATACTATATACCGGCTTTTTTCGAGGTTAAATTCACACCCTTTGTAGCAGTATATGACCGGCAGTGGATGTTTGTAAAAGCCTATGAAAAAGGCGTGGAAGCATCCGAGCTGATTGCGTTAGCACATAAGAATTAATCCCTGTAGATCGTGTTTCAGATGCCTGCAAACCCTACCTTTGCTGCGATAAAAATTCTTCATTCCTAAATAGTCATTTTTATGAAAGTAACCGTTGTAGGCGCTGGTGCCGTAGGTGCTACCTGTGCCGATAATATTGCCCGTGCACAACTGGCCGATGAACTGGTGTTATTGGATATCAAAGAAGGTTTGGCCGAGGGCAAGGCACAGGATATGATGCAGACAGCAACCTTGCTGGGTTTTGATACCCGCATCACAGGCAGCACCAATGATTATGCAAAAACAGCCAAATCAGATGTGGTAGTGATCACTTCTGGCCTGCCGCGCAAACCCGGCATGACCCGGGAAGAACTGATCGGCACCAACGCAGGCATTGTAAAAACAGTTACCCAAAATATCCTGAAATATTCGCCAGATACTATCATCATCGTTATCAGCAACCCGATGGATACGATGACTTACCTCACGCTACAGTCAACCGGCTTACCAAAGAACCGTATCATTGGAATGGGCGGTACCCTGGACAGCGCCCGTTTTAAATACCAATTGAGCCAGCACCTCGGTTGCAGTGCCGCTGACCTGAATGCGGTAGTAGTGGGTGGGCATGGGGATACCACCATGATTCCTTTGATACGCCTGGCCGCCTGGAACAGCGCCCCCGTAACTAATTTCCTGAGTGAAGAACAACAAAAGCAGGTAGTAGCAGATACCATGGTAGGTGGTGCAACACTCACCAAACTGATTGGTACCTCTGCCTGGTATGCACCCGGCGCAGCAGGCGCTGCCCTGGTGGAAAGCATTCTTCGTGATGAGAAAAAATTATTTACCTGTTGCGTAAGCCTGGATGGCGAATATGGCCAGAAAGACATCTGCTTAGGAGTGCCGGTGATCATCGGAAGGAATGGCTGGGAGAAAATTCTCGACTTTGGATTGAATGCAGATGAGCAGGCACTTTTCAATAAGAGCGCAGAAGCAGTAAGGAGTATGAATGATGTATTGAAGACCTTATAAATGTTATAACATCGATAGCCACGTCATTATTTGGTTGCGATCTCAGCATAAAATAGAGACCCCGGCAGTAAAAAAACTGCCGGTTTTTTTATACTTTTTTTCTGCCGTTCATCCCCTGATAACTACTTCTCGTCCCTATTTAATCTTGTAAACTGTAACAATTAAAAGTCATTTGCGTCTCATAAGCACAAAATTAACAACAATGAGACGTTTTTTATTCGTGGCAGCATTAGGACTGGCCATAACAAC
>JBKJPR010000479.1:0-6743 GCA_046594275.1 Sediminibacterium sp. | reverse complement strand
AGAGGAAGTGATGGTTTCAGAAGAAGCCAGGTTGAGAAATGACCAGTTCTGGGATAATAGCCGTCATGAAGAACTAAGCCACAACGAACAGAACATATACTGGATGATGGACACTATACGGACAATGCCCATCTTTAAAAAATATATGAACGTAGTTACATTCCTGGTGGATGGGCATAAAAAACTCGGGGCCATTGAGATAGGCCCCTGGTTCAAATGGATCAGCGGCAACCAACTTGAAAAAATACGCACCCGCTTTGATCTGGGTACAACCGATCAATTCAATAAATATTTACGGCTGCATGGATACCTTGCGTATGGTTACAAAGACGGGCGTTTCAAGGGAAGATTTGATGCCACATATCGTTTGCCGGGTGGTAACGGGGTCACTTTATTTACCTCATACACACATGATTTAGACAATGGCCGTACCAGGTACAATGATGAAGACCTTACCACAGATAATATATTCAGCCAGCTTATCCGCCGGCCTAATATCAAGCAGAAATTCTTAGGGGTGGAGGAAATAAAACTTATGGTTACCAAAGAATGGAAAAGCAAGTTTTCCATACAGCCATTTGTAGTGCGGACAGATTATGAAACCTTTCAACCATTACCTACGCGGAGACAGTTACTCACCAGTACCCAGAAATCGCTGATCAGTTCGGAGCTGGGCATCATGTTCAGGTATGCACCAGGGGAAAAAACCCTGACCGGCCATCGCAAAGAAAAAAGATTACGGACCAACCATCCTGTGTATGAACTGCGGGCGGCATTCGGCATACCCGATATTTTTGGATCCAATTACAGGTACCAGCGGTTGGGCGCTAATATTACACATAGTTTAAGGATACCGCGTTGGGGCAAACTAAATTATATGGTATATGGCGGAAAGCTATTTAACCAAGAACCGCTGCCCTTTATGCTACTGGAGATCCATCCGGGTAACGAGATCTATTATTACAGCAAGCAATCTTTTAACCTGATGAACCGGTTTGAGTATATCAGCGACCGCTATGCCGGCGTCAATATAGAACACAACCTTGAAAAGAAGTTCATCAACCTGGTGCCATTTATGCGCAAAACCAATATGCGTCAGTTCTGGAATTTTAAATCGGTATGGGGAAACCTCTCAGATCCAAACAGGCTATTGAATATCCAGGATTATTTTTATGAATACCGCATGCGCTCACTGAGGGGCGGAATGTATACTGAGATAGGAACTGGATTTGAAAACATATTTAAATTACTGCGGATTGATCTTGTGTGGCGTTATGCACCTTTGCGTAATATCCCCCGGGGGGTGAATCCCAACCTCTTTAAATCAAATACCAATGATTTTGGTGTTTTTGGAAGTGTAAGATTTCAATTCTGATAACATTTCCATCCCACTTGCTTTCCTTACTTTTAAACCATGTTTACAAACCCGGGGCAGTTGCTCCCTTTTCTTTTTTTTCTGCTGGTTGGCCTTAGTGGTACAGGCCAAACCATTCCGGCTATCCGTTTACAGGCAGGCATGACCATCAGGGAATCTGCGGTTATCAGCCGGGAAAATTATACACTCAATGCAACCCCATCACTATCGGAAGCCCTGATTATTATAGAGGGTAAGGATTTAGTGGTTGATTTCAACCAGGCAGTTCTGCAGGGCTCTAACGATAAAACCCGGCCTGATGAGTTTTATGGACTAGCCATACGCATTAAAAAAGGATCGAAGAATATCACCCTCAAAAACGCAGTCATTCATGGGTATAAAATCGCCATACTGGCAGATAGTGTAGAAAATCTTACCATTGATAATTCAGATCTCAGCTATAATTGGCGACAACACTTACAAAGTAACCGCGAACGGGAAGATATCAGCGACTGGATGAGCTTTCACAAGAATGAGAACGGCGAATGGCTTCGTTTTGGCGCTGCTATCTATCTTGCCAATTGTAACAATGCAACCATTTCCAATAATACGGTCACCGGCGGCCAATGCGCATTAATGATGACAAAATGCGGGAACACGGAAGTGTTTGATAATAATTTTTCTTTCAACTCAGCCATTGGTATTGGGATGTACCGCAGCAGCAACAATAAAATATACCATAACCGGCTCGATTATAATGTAAGAGGTTTCAGCGATGGCAAATACCGGCGGGGGCAGGATAGCGCCGCTATCCTTGTGTTTGAACAAAGCAGTAATAATCTGTTCGCCTTCAACACAGCCACCCATAGCGGGGATGGATTTTTTTTATGGGCCGGCCAGAGTACCATGGATACCGGTAATGGCGGTTGCAATGATAATTTCATTTATGGCAATGATTTTTCTTATGCTCCTACCAATGGCGTAGAAGTAACTTTCAGCAGGAATCTGATTATGAAAAACCGGATACATGAATGCGATCATGGTATCTGGGGTGGGTATAGTTATGATACCGATATCACCGATAATAGTTTTGAGAACAACCGTATCGGCATTGCTGTTGAACATGGACAGAATATTAATATTGCTTTGAACAGTTTTACAGGTGACCGCACAGGTATTAAATTATGGTCGAGAGAGAAACAGCCTGCAGACTGGGCCTATGCCAGGTTAAGAAATACAGAAAGCAGGAATTACTGGATAGCCGCCAACCGGTTTACTTCGGTTGAAACTGCATTCGATATTATGGGAACGGATACAGTTGTTTTCAGTGGAAACACCAAACTATCGGTGACCCGGGATCTGGTGTTAGGCGAGAGGGTGGATAATATCGATACTTCGCGGGAACAGGATTTTGTGGACATGGAATACCAGAAAGATGAAAGGTTGAAAACCATCAAAGCAAATCAGTTACCTGTTACCATAGTGCCACAGGGCAAAAAAGAAATGCGGATCACCGAATGGGGGCCTTATGATTTCCGTTACCCGCTGTTATGGCTAAAAGATATTGACAGCAATGGCCTGTATTATTTTGATGTACTGGGCCCGAAAGGAACCTGGGAAATAAACAAGGCAACCGGCTTTCAAATCGTCAGCAAAGAGAATAACGATTTCCCTTCCTCCCTTATTGCAAAAGCGAATACTGCGTTGGCAGAGCGCAGTTTACAATTACAATATACTGGTGCTTCTTTTGTAAATGTTTTTGGGCGTATACAGGACAGCCCTACAAAAAAGATTTTCGAATACCGCGAATTCAATCCCGCAGCCCAATGGGCTATCAGTTGGTATAAATGGGATGCAGCCCATGATCCTGCCAAAGGATATACAGCTTTTGCAACATTGTTGGAACAATCCCCGGTTCATTCCATCACTGCCCATAAAGTAGATTATACATGGTGGGGCAGCATCGGGAAAAATTTACCGGCAGATTCTTTTGCAACTACAGCAGTATCAAAAATGGTATTGCGGGAAGGAATCTATGAGATAGGGATCACAGCAGATGACTATGTAAAATTATTCATTGATGGTAAGGAAGTAATGGACGCGTGGGACGCGAGATTCACCGAATATGATGAGAACACACATCACCGGATCCGTATACAACTTTCTGACGGGGAACATGCTTTTAAAATTGTACATGCAGAAAACACAGGGTTGGCAACATTGATGTTCTATATCAGTCCTTCAGAAAAACTCATAACTTCCCGTTAGTTTCCGCTAAAGTGATAGGGGGTTTAAACGTATAATTTTTCTGCGACAGGTAACTAAAAGCTACCACGAAAACACTGGTCAGCAATTTTGAAGGCGTAGGGTACCATCCGAATACATCAACAAATAATTTTAGAAAAACGTAGTTCAAGGCTACGCAACCCAATACGACCGTAAAGTATTTTTTCAATTGCGCCCTTTTCCTAACGGATGTTTCCTGGAACACTACATAACGGCTCAGGTAAAACCCTATGGGAAAGGTAACTGCAAACCCTATCAAAAAAGCGGCAATATGTGGTTCAATGGTTAGAAAGGGAAGATGAACCGCTTGTTTTTGTAAAATGAAATTATAAGAAATAAAGAAAAGGGTAATATCAAGACTGGTATTAAAACCACCGCATGCGGCATAGCGGAAAGTCTGTAAGGGCATAACGCGCCGGAATAGTGGATAAAAGGTATCCACTATATTCAATACCAGCACACGTATATATTCATGCAGCTTTCGCATAACCCACAGTAAAGGTAGCCCTTAATTGGTTACTTTTGCCTGCCGAAATTGTTAAGAATATGAGCGTTGTTCAACAGATCAAAGAAGCCACAGCAAGGGCCATCACTGACTTATATGGTATTGAAATACAACCAGGTAATATATTGGTAAATGCCACCAAACCTGAATTTGAGGGTGACTATACCGTGGTATTATTTGCTTTTGTAAAGCAATTAAAAAAATCACCAGAGATATTGGGGCAGGAATTAGGCAATCATCTTGTTGGCCATTACCCGGATCTTTTTACTGCCTCGAATGTGATCAAGGGCTTTTTAAACCTGGCCATCAGTGAAGGGTACTGGCTTCAATTCCTACAGAAAGAATATCAAAATACATCCTACGGCTATTCCTCTCCTACCGGGCAAAGGGTAATGGTTGAGTATTCCTCCCCCAACACCAATAAACCCTTGCACCTGGGTCATTTGAGAAATAATTTCTTAGGCTGGAGCATTGCTGAAATTCTCAAGGCCAATGGAAATGATGTAGTTACTACCTGCATTGTGAACGACAGGGGTATCCATATCTGTAAAAGCATGATCGCATGGCAGCTTTTTGCCAATGGCGCCACACCCAAAAGCACCAACACCAAAGGGGATCATTTTGTAGGTGGTTATTATGTGAAATTCAACGATGAGTATAAAAAGCAGGTAGAAACTTTAAAAGCTGAAGGAAAAACACAGGAAGAAGCGGAAAAAGAAGCGCCCATTATGCGGGCCGCGCACCAGATGCTGCTCGACTGGGAAGCAGGAAAACCAGATACACTATTGCTATGGCGCAATATGAACAGTTGGGTATATGAAGGATTTGAGACAACCTATAAAAGAATTGGGACTGAATTTGACAAGGTCTATTACGAAAGCGACACTTATCTTTTGGGCAAGGACCTGGTTGAAACAGGCCTCGCCAAAGGCGTATTTTTTCAGAAAGAAGATGGCAGTGTGTGGATAGACCTGACTCCAGATGGACTGGATGAAAAACTGGTAAGAAGAAAGGACGGTACCTCTGTTTATATGACACAGGATATCGGCCTTGCCGAGCAAAAGCAAAAACAGTTCAATGCCAACCAAAGTATTTATGTGGTGGGTGATGAACAGAACTATCATTTCAAAGTATTGAAACTGATCTGTCAGAAATTAGGATTGCCTTCTGCGGATGGCATTTATCATTTAAGTTATGGCATGGTAGAGCTCCCTACCGGTAAAATGAAGAGTCGCGAAGGAACGGTAGTGGATGCGGATGACCTCGTGGAAGAGATGGTAAACATTGCCCGGCAAAAAACAGAAGAGTTGGGCAAGGTGAAAGACTTTACCGTAGAAGAATTGACAGAGCTATATGATATCATTGGACTCGGAGCCCTGAAATTTTTCCTGCTACGTGTAGATCCCAAAAAAAGAATGGTATTTAACCCGGAAGAAAGTATCGATTTCCATGGTTTTACCGGGCCCTTCATTCAATACACACATGCCAGGATCAGAAGCATTCTCCGTAAATCAGCAGACAAACCCCAAACCCCAAACCCCAAACCCCAAACCTTACTACCTCTCGAAAAAGAACTGGCTATTCATTTGGAAATGTTCCCAACCGTATTACAGGATGCCGGAACTGATCACGATCCATCTAAAGTGGCCATCTATGTATTTAACCTCGCCAAAATATTCAATTCGTTCTATGTAGAACATTCAATTGGCAATGCGGAGAATGAAGAGAAAAAAACTTTGCGTTTACAATTGGCCCAATTAACGGCGGAGGTTATTAAAACAGGGATGAATGTACTGGGTATCCGCGTACCGGAAAGAATGTAGTACGGATTAGTGGACACCTTTAAACAGATAAGTATAACTGATGGTGTTTCCAAGGTAATCCGTAGAAACCTGTTCCCATTCCAGCAGGTCAGTATCTAGTATTCTAACATCAAAACTTGCATGGTAAAATCCGGCAACATCCACCGTAATCTTCTTATAGGCCGCGTCTGCTGTCCATATTCCCCCATACGGCCCAAATAATAACTGGCCCGGTGAACAGCTAACTACTCCATCACTCCTGACGAAAGAACTGTCTTTTTTAAATTCATAAATATCATCCAGTTCGCAGCTTTTATACTTTACGGATATCATCTGTGAAGCGCCGGGCAATCCCAGTTGCTGGTAGATAAGGCTCACTACCTGCCATTTTGTTTCCGTGAGCACCTGCCGTTTAATAATATAGGATGGGGTATTATTTTTCTTGCAGGAAACAATTAATAATAAACTTAGGAACACGGTGGGTATGGACAGGTATCTGATTTTTGGTTGCATGGCTACGGTGGAAGGGTCATGGACCCTGGTTTAATGCATTGGCTCCCTAAGATACAAAAACCACTGCCAATAGAAACCTAACTAATTCTTTTTTCACCTCAAAACCTTACTTTTGCTGTCCTCAAGATTCAGAAGTGGCGAACCTGGCTGGCTGAATTGAAGATGCGCGGAGGTGGCGAAATTGGTAGACGCACTACTTTGAGGTGGTAGCGGGGTAACAGCCGTGGGAGTTCGAATCTCCTCTTCCGCACAAAACCCGGTTCTATTGAGCCGGGTTTTCTTT
>JBKJPR010000453.1:0-2530 GCA_046594275.1 Sediminibacterium sp. | reverse complement strand
GTATTGATCGTATTCTTTAATTCGAGGATTTCGCCTTTTACATCCACCGTAATCTTCCTTGATAAGTCGCCTTTGGCCACCGCCGTTGTTACCTCGGCGATATTCCGTACCTGAGCGGTCAGGTTACTACCCATCTGGTTCACAGAATCTGTCAAATCTTTCCATACACCACCCACGCCCTTCACTTTCGCCTGTCCACCCAGTTTACCCTCAGATCCCACCTCGCGTGCCACACGGGTTACCTCGGCAGAGAAAGAGTTCAACTGGTCCACCATGGTATTGATCGTATTCTTCAATTCGAGAATTTCACCCTTTACATCCACCGTAATTTGTCTTGACAGGTCACCTTTTGCCACCGCGGTTGTTACTTCGGCAATATTACGTACCTGCCCGGTAAGGTTACTGGCCATTTGGTTCACGGAATCTGTCAAATCTTTCCAGGTACCCGCCACACCTTTCACCTGTGCCTGTCCGCCCAGTTTACCCTCTGTACCTACTTCGAGGGCCACACGGGTCACCTCTGAGGAGAAGGAGTTCAACTGGTCCACCATTGTATTGATCGTATTTTTTAACTCAAGGATCTCTCCTTTAACGTCAACCGTAATTTTTTTAGATAAGTCGCCTTTCGCCACCGCTGTGGTTACTTCGGCGATATTCCGTACCTGAGCGGCCAGGTTACTACCCATCTGGTTCACAGAATCAGTCAGATCCTTCCATACACCAGCCACACCTTTTACTTTCGCCTGTCCACCCAGTTTACCTTCCGAACCTACTTCACGTGCCACACGTGTAACCTCCATTGAGAACAGATTAAGCTGTTTCACCATGTCATTCACTTCTTTTGCGATTCTTGCAAACTCTCCCTGTAAATTATGGCCGCTTATTTCGAGTGGCATTTCCTGCGAAAGGTTTCCTTTCGCTACAGAACTGATTACGTGTGCAATTTGAATAGTGGGGTGTACAAGGTCAGATATCAATGTATTGAGTGATTCAACTCCCGTGCTCCAGGAACCCTTGGCGCTGGGTATTTCTATACGTTGTGTGAGTTTACCCTGTTTACCAATCGTATTACCTGCCTTGGTAAACTCCTGCATCATTTTTTCATTCAGGGAAATGATATCGTTTATGGTATCGCATATCTTCCCGCTGAGTCCTAACTGATCGATTGGCATACGGACACTAAAATTGCCGTTCTTTACTTCGGTCAGGATTTGCAGAAGCTGCCTGTCATTGAGTTCGGTATTCCTTTCCATGGCCCCATTTCCATTTCCATTAAAGGAACCAGCTTTCTTATCGGGTACAGAAGGGTAGGTGGGGGGTACTTTCTTTGGCAACAAAGGTTTTTTTGACAAACCAGGTTTACTTCGAGAAGTGGAAGGGAGCGTTCGGGTTTTTGCATTACTCATGTAGTAAGTTTTTGGTTGGTTCCGGTTAAAACAACTAAACTAAATTGACAGGCAGGCCAAGGTTCATTCTTCTTATGCTTGCGGTGTCTGAAATTTTCAATTATTGCCTAATTATGCTGCATTTTTAATGCCAATTTTAATAACGATTAAAATGTTGTTTTTTGAAGATAGAAAGACTCCAATAAACTACAAATATATATTCTGTGCAAATATTTCCACAATTTGAATGTAGATCGGTAAAACATCTAATCGATCTTAAAAGTTATGGGTAATGTAAGCCTGGTACTTACCCGGGTACCCTGTACCTGTCCAGGAACCCATTTGGGCATTTGTTTAACCGCCCTTAGCGCTTCCTCTTCCAGGCCATAGCCCAGTTTGGGAGAGATAATAGTGAGGGCAGTGATTTTGCCCTGCTCATCCACAACAAGATATACACGTACGGTACCCTCGATATTATTATCAATTGCCTTATCAGGATATTGTATATGGCTCTCTATAAAATCACGCAAAGCGTTCTCGCCGCCAGGACAGGCCGGCATGATCTCGGCGCGCGTATATACCCCTTCCTTATCGGCTTCAATTTTATCCTGCGGATTCATTTTCAATAATTGTAAAATGATCCTTCCTTTCTTGCTTACTTTCTTGACCCTTACTTCCGCTTCTGTTTCTTTTTTATTATCCAGGACGATTTTTATTTTATCCGCGGGTATGCCTGCTTTTGGTGTTTTTGTGATGCTGTCTTTGGGGCGCGGCCCCGAATCAACAGGGGATATTCCACTCTCCGGTACCGGAGTTGGCACCAGGATAACCGTTGTATCTGCTGTTGTTGCATCGGTTTGTTCGTTACTGCAGGCCGCCATGTAAAAAACGACTGCACCTAAAAATAATGTTAACAATTTTATCCTTTTCATACAATAATATATTTCTATTGTTTCTTTTTTGGTGACACGGGGCTCATCTTTGCTTTTGCAGCGGCGATAGAATCGGCGATCCGCTTTTTCTCTTTTCTTTTAAAGAATCCCTTCAATAAAAAATTACTTTTTGCCGCTTCCATATTGTCACTGAAACCTTCAGCCCCTTTTTTGATGGTTTGAACCGTTTGTTGCGTAGAGGCCATAGTACCT
>JBKJPR010000294.1:0-12227 GCA_046594275.1 Sediminibacterium sp. | reverse complement strand
AAAAACCAGGAATGGTGACACGATTATTTTCATCATGGCACCCTGCGATCATTTTAGCAAGCATGGTAGCCGGATTGGCAACTGCGCCGCCATATACGCCACTATGCAGGTCGCGGTCCGGACCGGTTACTTCCACTTCTATATAACTTAAACCGCGGACACCTATATCAATGGAGGGTGTGTCCATGCTTAACATAGACGTATCACTGATCAATATCACATCCGCCTTTAATAATTCTTTATTCGCTTTTACAAAGGTGGCCAGGTTGGGACTGCCTACTTCTTCCTCGCCTTCAATCAGGAATTTTACATTGGCGGGTAAGGTATTGGTTTGCGTCATGGTTTCCAGTGCTTTCACATGCATATAGAATTGTCCCTTGTCATCGCAGGAACCGCGGGCATAAATTTTTCCGTCCTTTATTACCGGTTCAAAAGGTCCACTGTGCCATAGTTCCAATGGATCAGCCGGTTGTACATCATAATGCCCGTATACCAAAATGGTTGGCTTAGACGCATCAATGATCTTCTCCCCATATACCACCGGGTGACCTGCAGTAGGATATATCTCCACTTTGCCGGCGCCTGCTTCCAGTAATCTTTGTTTTACTGCTTCCGCGCAGCGGGTCATGTCTTCTTTGTGCTCACTCCTGGCGCTGATGCTGGGTATGCGCAACAGTTCGAGCAATTCGTTTAAAAAACGGTCTTTGTGTTGTTCCTGGTAATCTTTCCAAACCTTCATGATCGCTGATTTTTATGATTGAATGTATGATTTTTGTGATGGGTTGCAAAGGACAAATTTACGCAGGAAATTTTGTTGCAGGCGCAGGATTTTGAGGGTAGAGTGGCGGGAATGGGCAATGGTGAATGAGGGATTCTGCTAATATTCACCATTGCCCATTCACTATTCACCATTCACAAATGATGTTTCCCATTGGGAATAACATTCTGCAAAGTCCATTCCAACTGCTTTTCAAAAGGATGCTGGCGCACGTGGCAATCAGGTTTAATGCAGATGGGGCAGCCAAAAGGAAGGCAGCCATCCGTATGCACAAACAACTCGATGGCGTCACCAAACTGTTTTTTGATCAATGCGGACAATGCATCTATTTCAAGGTGTGCCTCATTTATGTTGAGGTACCAGGGAACGGTGAGATGGCAATCAACGTGTAATAAACTCCCGTATTTGATTACGCGAAGATTATGCAGGTCTATCCAGTTCTCCCGTCGGTTTTCATTCAGCACTTTGATGAACAGTCGTAACAATTCGATATCTGCCTCATCCATGATCCCGGCAAGCGAAGTGCGGATGATCTTATAGCCGTTATAGATTACAAAAGCGCCCATGCCCAAGGCAATCACTTTATCCAGCCAGTACAATTTTGTAAAAAGCATGATTACCAGGCCGGCAATAATGCCTACTGTAGAATAAGTGTCTACCTGTAAATGCCTGCCGCTTGCCTGTAGAGCTATGGAAGAATTTCTTTTTCCGACTTTGATGCAGATCGTTCCCGCAATAAAATTCACCACCGCAGTAATGGCTATAAGTAGAAGCCCGGTGTCTAATTTCTGAATGGGACTTCCCTCGAGGAAATTCAATACAGTTTCATAAAAGATCATGACCCCTGCAGCAACGATGAGTCCTCCTTCTACGGCCGCAGATACAAATTCAGCTTTCCCATGGCCATAGGGATGATCCATATCACGGGGCTTGGCTGCAACATACAGGCTATATAAACCGATAAAACCCGCAATTACATTTACCACGCTTTCCAGGGCATCGGTAAGAATGGCTAAAGAATGTGTGAATTGATAGGCAATGATCTTGGTAAGAAACAACACCACACTCAGTATGCTGATCCAGCGTTGTACACGAAAATTCTGATGAGTGGATTGCAGGGGGAAAAGTTTGACGTAAAAGTAGAGATTATTTTCTACAGCAATAACATTGAGTGCTTGCGTATTTCCCTTTAAAAATACCACTCAAAGGCGCAAAAAAAAGACGATGAATTTTATATCAACTCAATCGAATAATTGATTGTACAGTGTTTGGCCAGCATGGCAGATACCCCACAATATTTATCATGAGATAAGGATACCGCTCTTTTTACTTTGTCAAGATCATCTGTTGCTGCATCTACCCTGTATACCATATTGATGAACTTGAAAACTTTCGGATGATCTTCGGTCTGCTCCGCTTCTGCTTCGATCTCGAGTTTGTTAAACGCTACTTTCATTTTTGTCAGGATGTCTACCACATCCATCCCGCTACAACCGCTCAGCGAACCCAGCAGCATTTTTTTTGGATTCATGCCGCTGCCCAGCCCACCGCCTTCCATGGAAGTATCTATCCTAACCATATGCCCGCTATCGGCTGTGGCATCAAAAGCCAATGCTTCTACCCATTTTGTAATTACTTTCATCCAACTACGATTTTTATGATTTTTTCAGATGGCCTATGATTTTTTACACCATCATAGACGATCAACAGATCCCTTCTATCCCAGTTCATATCTCTTTTGCACAAAATCCCAGTTCACTACATTCCACCAGTTTGTAATATAGTCCGGGCGTTTGTTCTGGTATTTGAGGTAATAAGCGTGTTCCCAAACATCGAGCCCTAGTAAAGGGGTTCCTTTTAATTCACTAATGTCCATTAGAGGGTTATCCTGGTTGGGTGATGAGCCTGTTATTAATTTTTTATCGTTGTTCAGAACCAGCCATGCCCAGCCACTGCCAAAACGGTTCTTGCCGGCATCTGCGAATTGTGTTTTGAATGCATCAAAAGAGCCAAAACTCTGATCGATGGCTGCAGCCAGTTTTCCTGCTGGTTTCGAGGGCACACCGGGTTTCATGCATTGCCAGAATAATTCGTGGTTGTAATGACCACCGCCATTGTTACGCATTTTCGGTGAATACTTTGAAATGTTGCGTAACAAGTCTTCCAGCCTGGTGTTGGTTGGATTCACATTTTCAGCAGCACAGGCATCTATAAGATTTTTGGCATAAGTAGCTGCATGCCTGCTGTAATGGATTTCCATGGTCATGGTATCGATCACGGGTTCAAGCGCTTTGTAATCGTAGGGAAGGGGTTGCTGAATAAAAGAAACACCTTGCGTGGGTTGGGCGGCATCTGCCCATGAAGGTAATATACTGAGCCCGATACCTGCCACGCCTGTTGTTTTAAGGAAAGCCCGGCGGCTGCGATTATGATTGGTCATAAGATTTGAGGTTAAGATGATTTTTTTGTAAACTTAAAATTAGCCAAAAAACTCCGCAATTTTTTGAAAGACCGGTAATAGAATTCCTGGTTCAAGAGTTGCGAATCCCTCATTGCTTTAAACGTGAGAAAAAAACCAATGGGAATCAGTATGAAAGTAGACAGCCACATACCCACCAGCGGGCTGGTCTGCTCTGATTTTACAAACTTCTCGCCGAAGGTATTGAAGAGGTGAAAGATCACGAAGAAAATGATTGCAAAAACCATAGGAGCGCCTAATCCTCCCTTCCGTATAATGGAACCCAGCGGGGCGCCGATCAGGAATAACACCAGGCAGGCTGCTGAAAGTGTAAATTTCTTGTGCCACTCGATCTCGTGTAATAACAGCGACTTATATTTTTCTCCATAATCGTTTGCCAATACGCTTACATTGCCCTTGATGCTGTTGATCTGGCTGATGCCTGCATCCATGATAAGCTGCTCCAGGGAATCCGGTATAAGGTCGTTAAACTGTTTTACTTTTTTTAGTGTGGACCGGTCAACAGCGGCCCAGCCGGTATCTGTATAACGGGCAAAACGGATATAAGGAGTAACTTCTCTTTCTGTTTTTTTGAGATAGAAAGAATCCATATTATGCAATGAATCAATGGCGCTGTTTAGTTGGCGTACACTTAGCATTTTGGGGTCGTAGAAAGCGCTGTCGCCGGTCTTATTCAGTTGGAAACTTTTCAGGTCAAATACTTTCTTGTATTCCTCGAAACCCATGCGGGTAAACTGTGTATTGGTGGTACTACGCGCCCCTTTTTCTTCATACCGCCACCCTTTTTTCAGTACGAATTCAAGGAAATGTTTGTCTTTGGTGATCCGCATGATACCGCTTTCTGCGATCAGCATATTATCCTGCAGCCCATTTCTTTTTTCAAAGATTACCACGTTGTGTATGATGCTGTCGTTCTTTTCCTTCCTGCCTAATTTGATCACATACCCTTCTATCTTATCATAAAAAACACCTTCTTTGATATCGATTGCCGGTTTGGATACGATGATATCGTATTTCAATGCAGACAATTTTAGCTGTGTTACGGGTATGATATTATTGGCGAATAAAAAAGCCAGCCCGCTGATGAAAACAGCAATGATCAGCAGGGGCCGCATAAAACGCAGGAGTGAGATACCGGAAGATTTGATGGCCACCAGTTCAAAAGATTCACCCAGGTTGCCAAAGGTCATAATGGATGAAAATAATAAGGCCAGCGGTAAAGCGGTGGGTACCCAGAACAAAGTTACCAGGCCCACTAATTTTAATATGGTGAACAGGTCAAGCCCTTTGCCTACCAGGTCGTCAATGTATAGCCAGAAGAACTGCATAGTCAATACAAATACGGAAATGGCAAATGCAGCGATAAAGGGACCTATAAACGAACGGATGATGAGTAAATCAAGTTTTTTTATCACTTTGTCCTTTCTTAATATTGTCTGATGAGCGAAACAAAAGTAATGCTTTCACCAAAGGAACTGGAACTGGTGATGAATGCCGACTGGATTTTAACAAAGAATGCGGTCATTCAAAAAGTGTATCTGCTGTTTGGAGGGTTGAGCGAAGTATACCGGTTGGCACTGGAGAATAACCCTTCATTCGAGCGGGAAGATATTGGCATTCGATCACCCAAAATATCAAAAGGTGATCAGTATGAAGGGCTGCCATGGGTAATGCTTGATTATCCGCGCAATTTTGCGGGAGAAGATTCTTTCAGTATCCGGAGTTTTTTCTGGTGGGGCAATTTCTGTAGTATCACTGTTCTGTTATCTGGCACGTTCCAGGAAAAATATGCTGCATCGGTGGAGGAGTATTTCCGGTCACAAGACCCCCATTGCAGGGATTGGTTTATTGGTACGGGTACAGATCCCTGGAAGCATCATTTCCGGAAAGATAATTGCATGCCGGTTAGTGAATGGAATGGAGGTCCGATGACGGATCTACCCTTTATTAAGTTGGCAAAAAAAATCTCCTTACAGCAATGGAATCAATTAGACAATTTTTTTGAACAGAATTATTCGGAGATCCTGCAAATGCTTACAGGAAAGTAAGGTTATGCGCCTCCGAGGCGGTGAAACAGGTCCTTTATCTGGTATTGCCATAACTGGCTCTGGTCCTTGATCTCGTTTTTTTCTGCAAAATCTTTGATCACCAGGATAGTTTGATTGGATATCTCTGTTTTTTCAATTTTGAATTCAAAGTATTCATTTTTCTCGCTGTGTAACCAGTGATAACGTACAAATTTATCTTCCTCCTTGTCTACTACTTCGGCTTTATCAGGAGCTTCTCCGTTCCATGAAAAACTATATACATTCTCCCATTCATCCACTTTATCAGCAAACCATTCCTGTAAACCAGCGGGGGTAGCTAAAAACTCGAACAAAATACCAGGTGAACATCTGACCGGAAATTCCAACGTAAATAGTTGTTTCTTACTCATTACAATCTCTTTAACCTACAAGCTGTTGCAGGCCTGCAATAATATCAAATAATCCCACGCTTCCAAATGTTTTTTTGACAATGAGTGATGAATCAAACCCGCAAATCCACAATTATCAGCCTGACTTACTCTAAAACATTGTTTTTCAATTATTTGCGAAAAATATTTTTTTTGATAAGTTTTAAAAAAACCTTAAATTGCTGTACAACTGACTATGTGACGCTGTTTTTGCGCTCCCCCCTGCAAATAAGGTTTCTTACCAATAACTAACATACAACCAAAACCTGCTACTATGAGTATGCGTCAGCTCAAGATCACGAAATCTATTACCAATCGTGAGTCTCAAAGTCTTGAAAAATACCTGCAGGAAATCGGAAAAGTAGACCTTATTACGCCTGAAGAGGAAGTGCAATTGGCCATGCGCATCCGCCAGGGCGACCAATGTTCACTGGACCGCTTGATCAAATCTAATCTTCGTTTCGTGGTATCTGTTGCCAAACAGTACCAGAACCAGGGGCTGACCCTTCCCGACCTGATAAATGAAGGAAATTTAGGGCTGATCAAAGCTGCGCTTCGCTTTGATGAAACACGCGGGTTTAAGTTCATATCTTATGCTGTGTGGTGGATACGCCAGAGTATTCTTCAATCATTGGCAGAGCAAAGCCGCATCGTGCGTTTACCATTGAATAAAGTGGGACTCACCAACCGGATCAGTAAGGCCTATCAGCAGTTAGAGCAGCAATTTGAGCGCGAACCCACGGCCCAGGAACTGGCTGATATACTCGAAATAAGTATTGATGAAGTTACCACCACCATGAGTGTAGGCTTCCGGCATGTAAGTATGGATACACCATTGTCGGATGGAGAAGATGGTACCCTGCTGGACGTGATGGAGAACCCCAATGCGGAAAGAACCGACGAGAAACTGGTACACCACGAGTCATTGCGTATGGAGATAGAACGCAGCCTGCGCACCTTGACCGAGAGACAGAAAGAAGTGGTTTGTTATTTCTTCGGGATAGGTGTAGATCACCCGCTGAGCCTGGAAGATATCGGAGAGCGGTTTCATTTGACCAGAGAAAGGGTAAGGCAGATAAAAGATAAAGCCATTACAAAACTCAGAAGTACCAATAGGTCGAAGCATTTACGGGTTTATCTCGGATGATGGGATTTATTGTATGATATTTATGATTTTGTCCTTAGCCCCTCCCACCATCAGAAAGTTCCAATCGCAGCAAGCATCTCTGGTTTTATCTCGGATGATGGGATTGTTTTATGATTTGTATGATTTTGTCTTTAGCCCCTTCCACCATTACGAAACCCGGAAAGTTCCAATCGCAGTAAGCATCTCCGGTTTTATCTCTGATAATGGAATTTTTTATATGATTTTGTCCTTATTTAGTGGTGTTTTGTTCTCATCTGCGTTAGGTATTAGTACTATTTTATAAATAACAATGATAAGTATTGAGGGTACAATTCTATATTTGCACCCCTTAGTGAATATGACTTCGTTGTATTCACTTTTTTGATGGGTTATGACAGATAATTTCAAATATTCTGATATAACAGAAAAGATTATCGGGGCTTCAATCACAGTTCATAGAAATCTTGGCGGTGGAAATTTTACAGAAAATATTTTCCAAAGAGCGTTGTTGTGGGAACTTTCAGCCTCCGGACTAACTTGTGCAAGTGAAAAAGCACTTCCCGTTCTGTATAAAGGAATTTTGATTGGGAAGAAAAGAATTGATGTGCTGGTAGAAGATAAAATTTTAGTAGAATTAAAAGTAGTACATCAACTGGAAAAAATTCATTTTAACCAGGTGATCAACTACCTGAAAATTTTTGATCTTGAAGTCGGGTTGCTACTGAACTTTGGAACAGAAAGCCTCCAGGTAAAGCGCTTTGTAAATAATCATCTATAAAAGATTCCGCACACTCATATGCGAAATCATATAAATCTGTGATCTATGTTTAATTCATTAAGTGAGAAACTCGAATCGGCCTTTAAGAACCTGAAAGGCGAAGCGCGTATTAACGACCTCAACATTGCCAATACGGTAAAAGATATCCGCCGTGCTTTGATAGATGCGGATGTGAACTTCAAGATTGCCAAAGAATTTACAGACAGGATAAGAGAGAAAGCTGTTGGTGAAAAAGTGATCAATGCCATCAGTCCCGGGCAATTGATGGTAAAGATTGTGCAGGATGAACTGACTGATTTAATGGGTGGTACTGAAGCGCAATTTAATATCACCGGCAACCCGGCAGTGATACTGGTTGCGGGTTTACAGGGTAGTGGTAAAACCACATTTACCGGTAAGCTGGCTCATTACCTGAAAACAAAAAAAGCAAAGTCTGTATTGCTCGTAGCAGCGGATATCTATCGCCCTGCAGCAATAGACCAGTTAACCGTTCTGGCAGAACAGGTAGGCGTGGATGTGTATAGTGAAAGGGAAAATAAAGATGCAGTGGAGATCGTTTTGAATGCGATCAAAGAAGCGAAATCAAAAAATAAGAATGTTGTCATCATCGACACCGCCGGCCGCCTGGCTATTGATGAAGCGATGATGACAGAGGTAGCGAATATCAAGTCAGCCGTAAAACCAGCCGAAATATTATTCGTGGTAGATTCTATGACGGGCCAGGATGCTGTAAACACCGCCAAAGCTTTTAATGACCGCCTGGATTTTAGTGGGGTAGTTCTCACTAAACTCGATGGTGATACCCGGGGTGGCGCGGCTTTATCCATCAAATACACTGTGAACAAACCCATCAAATTTGTGAGCAGCGGCGAAAAGATGGATACCCTGGATGTATTCTATCCTGAACGGATGGCGCAGCGGATCCTCGGCATGGGGGATATCACTACCCTGGTGGAAAAAGCGCAGGCACAGTTCGATGAAGTGGAAGCTAAACGGCTGGAGAAAAAAATCCGGAAAAACCAGTTCGATTTCCAGGATTTCATGAACCAGTTACAGCAGATCAAGAAAATGGGTAACCTGAAGGACCTGATGGGCATGATACCCGGTGTGGGCAAGGCCATGAAGGATATTGATATCAATGATGATGCTTTTAAAGGAATCGAGGCAATGATCAGTTCCATGACTCCTTTTGAAAGGACTAATCCCGATTCACTCACCCCAGAGAGGAAACTGCGTATTGCCAAAGGCAGCGGTAAGGATATTTCCGAAATAAATGCCTTTATGAAGCAGTTCGACCAGATGAAACAGATGATGAAAATGATGAATAATATGCCGATGGGAGGCAAGTTTCCGGGATTGAAGCGTTAATGATTACTGATTTTCTGATTTCTAGATTCTGGTTGGAGAAATTATAAACCAGAAACAGTATTGGTATGATATTTTTAATAAGGGTTTAAAACGTTGATTTTGACAAATAACCAAGTCTTACTGCCAAATCTTTGGAATTTTAGTGGTTATCTGTTAGTTTCGCGCTCTATTTTGTTAACCTGATTTCCTAACGCCTTTAAATTTCTATTTAACATGGCAGTAAAAATGAGATTACAGAGACACGGTAGCAAGAAAAGGCCTTTCTACTTTATTGTAGTGGCTGATGCCCGTGCTCCAAGAGATGGTAAGTTTATCCAGAAGGTTGGAACTTACAACCCGCTGACCGTACCAGCAACTATCCAGTTAGACCGTCAAAAAGCCCTGGAATGGTTGAATAAAGGTGCACAACCTACTGATACCGTCCGCCGAATTCTCTCTTTCAAGGGAGTATTGTACCTGAAACACCTGTTAAGAGGTGTGAAATTGGGATTGTTTGATGAAGCTGCAGCCATGACCAGGTTCCAGACCTGGCATAGTGAACACGAAGTTAACATTACCCGCCGTTCTGATGAGCACAGGAAAAACCAAAGAGCCAAGAAAGCTTACACACCGGTTGTAAAAAAGGTGGAAGTTAAGCAGGAAGAGGCTTCTGAAGGTACTGCCGAGGCAGCCGAAGCGTAATTGGATGACTGACAATATTCTTATCCAGGGCCCGGAACCATTCGTTCCGGGCTTTTTATTGGTGAGTAGTGAGTAGTCAGTGGTGAGTAATTTCTTATACGCGATTTTTACTCACCACTCACCACTCACTACTCACCCCCCTCACTGTTAAATGAAGTAATTGTAAATTGCACCCTCATGAATGATTACATTAATATCGGCCGGATCGTAGCCAGTTTTGGTTTGAAAGGAGAAGTGATACTAAAGCATGCACTCGGTAAAAAGACTATACTGAAAGGGGTGGAAGCGATTTTTGTGGAGGAACATAAAGGGTCTTACCTGCCTTATTTTGTAGAATCATCTAAAGCGAAGGACCAGGAAGAAACCTTTGTGAAACTGGAAAGCATTAATACCAAAGAGTCGGCCAACCGGCTTGGCGGCAGAAATGTATGGTTGCTGGATGAAGATTTCAGAAAGCTGGCAGGCAAATCGGCGCCTATTTCTTTATTGGGGTTTCAGTTGATCGCTGAAAAAGAGAATTTAGGTCCCATTGAGGAAGTGATTGAGCAACCCCATCAGGTATTATTGCGGATCAGCCTGGATGGCAAAGAAGCATTGATCCCATTACATTCGGAAACACTGAATAAAATCGATCATAAAAAGAAAGAAGTGCATGTTACCCTACCCGATGGGTTATTAGATATTTACCGCTGATAATGCCAAGATGGATAAACCCATAGATAGATCTGTTTTTGAATATGAGATTACCGTGATGCCGGAACACCTGGATCAGCAGCAGCATGTAAACAATGTGGTGTATGTCCAGTTCATGCAGGAGATAGCAGATAAGCACTGGGACAGTGTGGCTGCGGATGAATCGGAGAATGCTGTGGCCTGGGTGGTAAGGCGTCATGAGATTGATTATCTTAACCAGGCGGTACTTCATGACCGCTTATTGATCAGGACCTGGACCGGTGAACATTCGGTTGTGACCTGGGACAGGCATTGTGAGATCACCCGCCTGTCTGACAGCAAAAAGATCATTACAGCGAAAAGTACCTGGGTATTGGTAGATAAATTAACCGGGAGGCCCCGACGAATTAATGAAAAAATGCTGCAAAGATTTGGTTAGCAGACCCTTTCTCTTTTCTTTACGCGGTTACACTACCCATTAAGGAAAGCTGATGTTGTCCGGTTTCCCGGGCAACAAATTCAGAAATAAATGTATCTACAGGATTGGAATGATACCCCTGACAGGCTTCGGCCCCCTGGAATCGGGTAAAAATCGCGGTAGTGTCCTTTTATTTTGAATTATTTCATATCTTTTATCCAATATCTATGGCCAATGCTGTGAAAGTCCGATATCGCATTTCAAAAAACTTTCCTTTCCGGGCAATCTGTGTTTTTATCGGAATCCTATTTTCTTTACATACACTACATGCGCAACAGTCATTTACAATCAGTACCTGCAGCGGCACTCCTTTTAATTTTATTCAGCCCAATGCGGTTAACGGCACTACCTATACCTGGACCGCGCCTGTTATTTTGCCCTCAGCGGGAGCCATTACCGGCGGGGCTGCAGCAACAAATGCACAGAGTTCGGTATCGCAGGCGCTGGTCAATACAACCACAGCACAGGCTACCGCTACCTATGTGGTTACCACTTCTGCCAATACCAGTTTTCAACTGGTAGTAACAGTGAATCCAATTCCTGTACTAAGTTCCAGTAATACGCCCCCGGCTGTCTGCAGCGGAGCCAATTTCAGTTACCAGCCCACCAGCGCTACAAGTAATTCGGGTTTTGCCTGGAGCAGGCTGGCGGTAACGGGTATCAGTAATCCGGGTAACCAGGGGAGTGGTAATCCCAATGAAATACTGAACAATACAACCATCAATCCCATTACTGTCAATTATCAATATACAATAACCGCGAATGGTTGTACTTCCAATAGCCAGAATGTGGCAGTTGTCATCAACCCCATACCTTTTTTAAGCAGTACGCAGGCGCCTCCGGCTATCTGTAGTGGTGTTTTTTTCAATTATACCGCCACTTCGTTAAACGCTAACAGTTTTGCCTGGACAAGGGCAGCAGTTGCAGGAATCAGTAATGCAGCCGGCAGTGGCAATACGAATACTATTAATGAATTATTAGCGAATACCACTTTATTGCCCATTACCGTAACCTATGTGTATACACTTACCAATAGTTCACAGAATTGTTCTTCTAATTCGCAGTTAGTAAGAGTAGTTGTGAATCCTGTTCCCAGTGTGACCGATGCAATTGTTAATCCCTACTGTAGTGGGAACGTTTTTATCTCATCTCCCAATAATGTACCTCTCGCAACATTGTATACCTGGACAAATCCCTCCATGGTTACCTCGGGACCCACCATCACGGGAGGCAGTGCGGTTTCGGCGGGTCAATTATATATAGGCCAGGCACTCACCAATAATGGGGCTACTTCTGAAACCATACGGTATACGGTTACACCAAACGCGGGTGGTTGTATAGGAGGTAATTTCTTTGTAGATGTTACAGTTAGCACTACTGCCAATTCTAAAGCGGTGTTGAGTAATCCAACT
>JBKJPR010000143.1:0-3647 GCA_046594275.1 Sediminibacterium sp. | reverse complement strand
GTAACCCGTAAAAACTGAATCTTTCCGCTATTTCGCTGCCGATGATATAAGGAACCGCTTTGGGCATACCGGTTTTCTTGATATCGTTCTGTAATTCAGGCATAAGTTGTATTTTGGATTTTTAAAGATATTGGAAAAACAAGTAATTGTTTCACCGGGTACACTTATTGTAGCTTGTATCCCATTTAAAAAATCCCCGATTGTATGTCTGAAACAAAAAAAGAATTCAAGCCTTTTGTACCGGCCGAAACCAATATGAAGGAGCTTACCGTTAAATCCATACTGGTAGGCAGTTTATTTGGTGTCATTTTTGGCGCCGCCACTGTTTACCTGGCTTTAAAAGCGGGATTGACGGTTTCAGCCTCCATTCCCATTGCCGTAATAGCCATTACGCTGGGCAGGAAATTTTTAAAGACAACCATTCTTGAGAACAATATCATACAGACCACCGGGTCGGCGGGAGAGAGTATCGCAGCGGGTGTGGCATTTACCCTGCCCGGATTTTTGTTTTTATCATCCCCCAACAGCGCGGAATACTTTAATTACCTCACTATACTGATCCTGGCGATTGTGGGTGGGTTACTGGGTACTTTATTAATGATACCCTTACGGAAAGCATTGATCGTAAATGAACATGAGAACCTTCCTTATCCCGAAGGAACTGCCTGCGGCGATGTATTGAAAGCGGGGGAAAAAGGGGGCGATTTTGCAAAGACCGCTTTCTGGGGCCTGGGGGTGGCTTTTACCTATGCTATACTGCAAAAGATTTTGCACGTAATAGCGGAAACACCTTTTTATGCAACCAAACAGATCAATAAATTCTTTCCCTCTGCAAAAGTGAGTGGTGAGATCACACCTGAATATCTGGGTGTAGGTTATATTATCGGACCCAAAATTGCGGGAGTTCTGGTGGCGGGTAGTGTATTGAGCTGGCTGGTTTTTATACCGTTGCTTTCTACATTGGTACCCTCAGATGTGATTGCTACGCAATTGGTGAAACTGGGTTATCTGTCAGACATCGCTAAAGCCGGCGGTAAAGGGGGATGGGATCCTGTTACCCATACTTTCACTGATTATGCTGCCGCTATCTATTATGCTTTTATCAGGCAGGTGGGTGCGGGTACAGTGGCTGCGGGCGGAATCATTACACTGGTTAAAACCATACCTACCATTGTAAAATCTGTAAAAGGAAGCATCGCTTCTTTGAAAACCAATAATGCAGCAGGTGCGCCGTCCGTCCTGCGTACTGAGAAGGACCTAAGCCTGAAAGTGGTTGGATTCGGCAGCCTTGCGCTGATCGCACTGATTGCTATTCTGCCACAGGTACCGGGTGATAGTATCATGCAGAAATTACTGATCGGTATTTTGGTTATTTTATTCGGCGCTTTGTTTGTGACGGTATCATCCCGTATCGTGGGATTGATCGGGTCGTCTAATAACCCCATCAGCGGTATGACCATTGCCACGGTAATGGGTACCAGCCTCATCTTTTTAAGTGTGGGCTGGTCGGGCCAGGCATTCGAGCCATTGGTGCTGGTAGTAGGAGGTATGATCTGTATCGCCGCTGCCAATGCAGGCGCTACTTCGCAGGATCTGAAGAGCGGGTATATTGTGGGCGCCACGCCGCGTAACCAGCAGATCGCTTTATTTGTAGGTGCAATCGTATCTTCTATTGTGATAGGCCTTACCGTTAAATTTCTTGATAAACCCACCACCGAAATGGTACAGCAGGGTATCAATCATGCCATTGGCACAGAAAAATATCCTGCACCACAGGCTACTTTAATGGCCACACTGATCAAGGGTATCTTATCGCAGAACCTCGACTGGCAATACGTGGTAGTAGGTATTTTCCTTGCTTTTACCATGGAATTATGTGGAATTAAATCATTGAGTTTTGCGATCGGGGTATACCTGCCGCTGGCTACTACCCTGCCTATTTTTATTGGAGGTGCTATCAGGGGTATCGTGGAAGCCAAACAGAAAAAAGATAATGTAAAACTAAATCCGGAAGAAGAAGAGTTGGGCAAAGGCAATCTTTTTGCCACCGGATTAGTGGCGGGAGGTGCTGTGGCCGGAGTGGTCATCGCCTTTATGGCCGGATCGGATGGGGGAGAGAAATTTCTGAAAATGATTAGCCTGGAAGAGGGCCTCGCCCATAGCTTATCGCAGGGGGGATACTTTATACTGGGTACTTTATTCTTTGCTTTGATGGGATGGATACTATACCGTGTAGGCATTAAGAAATCGGCCTAACTAATCGCGTACAATAAATAATCTTTTGAAACAAAAAGCTGCAGTGGTTCGCACTGCAGCTTTTTTGTCCCCCTCCCAGGGTACCGCAGGGGGTGAAATTCCCCTTGCTTACTCGACTATGTGCCGCATTATTGTCCAATGCTAATGTTTAGGTTAGGCAGTTCTACCTGAATTTTGACTTTTGCTTTTAGTGCGGTAAAAACTCTTAACAACGTGTCCATTGTTACATTGCTTGCATTGTTTTCAAGTCGGGAAATTTGAGCTTTTTGAACACCAATTAGTTTTCCAAGTTCTTCCTGTGTCAAGTGTCGTTCTTGTCGTGTTTGTTTGATGGCCTTCCCAATTAAGTCCATTTTGAGTTCGTACTCAAATATATCTCGCTCAGGTGTCCCAATTTTACCAATTAGTTTGTCTTGTACCTGGTCTAAAGTATATGCTTTCATTTTTTCTTATTTTTTACTTGTTTGTCTGCTAAATATTTTGTCCTAATGTTAACTGCTTTTTGGATTTCGTTGTCTGGGACTTTACTTCTTTTTTTGATAAATCCGTGTGTCGAAACAACCAATGTGTCAGTTGGAGAAGTCTTGTCCCAAAAGGCAAGCAGTCGATATTGAAGTCCCTGATAAAGTGTTCTAAATTCCCAAATGTCGTCCGAAAGTTTTTTGAAAAGTTCAGGGTCAAGTTCTACTTGAGATTTACGAATGTTGTAAAGTATTTTTTCGTAATATTTCCGTTCTAAACCGTTTAAAAATTCAAATGCCTCATCTAAAAATATGATTTCAAAATGTTTATCCATTCGATATAATTATTCATGGAAACAAAGATAGTAAAAGTTTCGTTATAATGAAACTTTAGATTTTTTTTCTGTAAGTCGCTTGTGGACTAAAAGGTGGTTCAATATTTTGCGGATTCGTGGCAAAATTACTACTGTTACTTTGTCAAAAGAGACCTGAACTGACCTGTGGCGTTTTGTTAACAGGCGACTTGAGAAATGGTGCAAATGCACCCGCGACCGGACCGTGTAGGGGAAACATGCAACCAAAATAGTAAAGAACAATTTTAAGTTAATCATAATTTTCCACATGCCCGTATACGAGAACCGCCAAATTCCCACTGGGAGACGTTTGCGGAGACCAGTTTTTGTTGGAGTATTTTAAAGTACACTGGGCGGGGAATAAAAAACAGAATTTATTCAGTCATCCTTTGCCGTTTTCATTTTCCAGGTATTTAAAAAGATATTTTGCAGCTTCTTCTAACATAGGAAAATCTAAAAGTGGTTCTTGGCAACGCTTCATATCAAAATGGCAAAGCGTTCCAAATGGGTTTCCTTCTGCATCTCTTATAAGAACTCCACAATAAGATACAACAGGAGTTATTATTATTTCTTTAAC
>JBKJPR010000073.1:0-3303 GCA_046594275.1 Sediminibacterium sp. | reverse complement strand
GCCAGGAAACCACTGATAGATACAAAAATTCAATGGGGTGTATTCGTAGTAGTCTTTATTCCCATCGCGATTGGCATGGTCATTTTTGGATGGTATGCGTGTAAAGGCGAATACGATCATTTGCCGGAGTGTTCGGAGGAACTGATCGACTAGCCAATTATTTTGCATGTTGAATTTTTAATGTTGAATGAAAGACCTTCATTTTGCCGGAGGGTTCAGGAGAACTGGTCGCCTATCCAATTATTTTAAATGTTGAATTTTAAATGTTGAATGAAAAACCTTCATTTTGTCGGAGCGTTCGGAAGAACTGATCGATTAGCCCATTATTTTAAGTGTTGAATGAAAGACCTTCATTTAACATTCAACATGTAAAATTCAACATAATATTTCCTTGCATTCCGGTAATTTTGACCACAAAGCAAGCAGGCATGTCAATTGAAGTCAGCAACTTACTCAAACAATACGGGGAACAAAAAGCGGTGAATGATGTGTCTTTTACTGTGGGCAAAGGTGAGATCGTTGGTTTTCTCGGGCCTAATGGTGCAGGCAAGAGTACCACTATGAAGATCATCACCGGGTACCTGCAAGCCGATGCGGGCCATGCAATAGTAGGCGGTTTGGATGTGAGGACACATCCCATTGCTGTAAAAAAGAAAATCGGTTACCTGCCTGAAGCCAATCCGTTGTATCCCGAAATGTATGTTAGAGAATACCTTGATTTTGTTGCGGGTATTCACCAGATAAAAGACCGCAGGCAGGCTATTGAAAAAGTGATCATTCTCACCGGCCTAACCATCGAATCCAAAAAGAAGATCAGCCAGTTATCAAAAGGATACAAACAACGCGTGGGCCTGGCTGCTGCATTAATACATGAACCCGAAGTGCTGATACTGGATGAACCCACCAGTGGTCTCGACCCCAACCAGATCATCGAGATACGCAACGTGATTAAACAACAGGGGCAGGATAAAACAGTTCTCTTTTCCTCCCATATTCTGCAGGAAGTGGAAGCCATCTGCGACCGCGTTATCATCATTAACAAAGGAAATATCGTAGCAGACGATACCCTTGCCAACCTGCAGAAAGGAGAAAAAGAAAGGCATGTAGTGATTGTTGCATTCAAAGAATCCATTGATAAAAAACTACTTGAAAAAATAGCAGAGGTAAACATGCTGGAACAAATGGAAACCGGAAGCTGGAAACTGGAAACTGCGAATCCTGAGTCTGTAAGAAAAGAACTTTTAAACTTAGCTGTAGAATATAATCTCAATATTATTTCCTTACAAACCGAGGGCCATAGCTTAGAACAGATTTTCCGCGAATTAACCACATCCGCCTGATTATGGACATACTGCAAGGAATATATTCCGATGTTTCCATACAGAAAACATCTGCTGCCGAAGATCTCGAATGGTGTGCGGCATTGATGGCATCCAACGAACCATGGATCACACTACAACGGACTTATGAGGATTCCATCACACTGCTGACAGAAGCCCTTAGTGAAGTGTATCTTTTAAAACAGGGCCAGGACCGTATCGGTTTTATCATGATCAAAATGAAAGGCAGTTTTACAGGGTATATTCAAACCATTTTACTGTTGGAGCAGGTGCGGGGCAACGGAATTGGAGAAGCGGCAATCCGATATATAGAAGATTTGATCTTTAATGTATATCCCAATGTATTTATCTGTGCCTCGTCTTTCAACCTGGGGGCACAAAAGCTATATCAACGACTGGGTTATGAAACCATCGGCATCCTCAAAAATTATGTGATAAAGGGTTATGATGAGGTGCTAATGCGCAAAACCCGGGGCAGCATCAACGATTTCAATAGGCAAAAGCCCACAAATGCTTAAATTGCGCCTCATTAACCATAACCAAACAAGCAATCGACCATGAGTTACATTATTGAAGTACATGCCAGACAGATATTAGATAGCCGGGGTAACCCTACCGTAGAGGTAGATGTAGTAACCGATGACGGCGCTTTGGGACGCGCAGCGGTGCCAAGTGGCGCCAGCACCGGTATACACGAAGCCGCTGAACTGCGGGATAACGATAAAAAGAAATATGCAGGTAAAGGCGTACTGAAAGCTGTTAAGAACGTGAACGATATCATTTCTGAAGCCATTGTGGGATATGATGTAGCACAACAGGCCGCCATTGATGAGGTGATGATTGCCTTAGACGGAACGCCCAATAAAACCAAGTTAGGTGCCAATGCCATTCTCGCTGTGAGTATGGCTGTTGCCAAGGCTGCGGCTGATGAAGCTGCCCTTCCTTTGTTCCGTTATATTGGCGGCACCAATGCCAAAACATTGCCGATGCCGATGATGAATATCCTGAACGGCGGTGCGCATGCCGATAATAAGATCGATTTCCAGGAATTCATGGTTATGCCGGTAGGCGCTTCTTCTTTCAGTGAAGGACTGCGTTGGGGCGTGGAGATCTTTCATACCCTGAAAGGGGTTCTTAAGAAAAAAGGGTTCAGCACCAATGTGGGTGATGAAGGTGGTTTTGCACCCAATATCCAGAGTAATGAAGAAGCCATTGAAACTGTGCTGGAAGCAGTTTCCGCCGCAGGCTATAAAACCGGTTCACAGATCGTGATCGCCATTGATGCGGCTAATAGTGAATTATGGGATGCCAAAAAGAAAAAATATGTATTCCGTAAAAGCAACGGAAAAATACTGAGTAGTGATGAACTCGTGAAATTCTGGGAAAAATGGGTGAAACAATACCCCATCGCTTCCCTGGAAGATGGCATGGCCGAAGATGACTGGAATGGCTGGAAAGCGCTCACACAAGCTGTAGGCAGCAAATGCCAGTTGGTAGGGGATGATCTTTTTGTAACGAATGTAGAAAGGTTACAGAAAGGTATTGACAAAGGCATCGCTAATGCATTGCTGGTAAAAGTGAACCAGATAGGTACCCTTACCGAAACCATTAACGCAGTTACCCTGGCGCAGCATAACGGATACAATACCATTATGAGCCATCGCAGCGGTGAAACAGAAGATACAACCATAGCTGACCTTGCCGTAGCGCTTAACTGCGGTCAGATAAAAACCGGTTCGGCATCACGTACAGACCGCATCGCCAAATACAACCAGTTGATACGTATTGAAGAGATGCTGGGCAGCACGGGTGTGTATCCCAAGGGAAAAATAAAGTTTGGGAAATAATTTTTTAAGCTGTGCGCTATGAGCTGTGAGCTACGGGCTGTGAGTAAAATTTGCTCGTAGCTCACAGCTCATAGCTCGTAGCTCTTTCTCCACACCTGTTAATTAGTTTACATACT
>JBKJPR010000423.1:0-3743 GCA_046594275.1 Sediminibacterium sp. | reverse complement strand
GAACCTGGCAACTCCATGGTTTCCTATGTAGGTGCCGCATCAGGTGGCATATTTAAAACCATCGATGGTGGAATTAAATGGAAACCGATTTTTGATGAAATGGACAATTCGGCCATTGGCGCTCTGGCCATTTCAGAAACGAATCCTAAACAAGTTTGGGCAGGTACCGGAGAAACGTTTTTAATTCGTCCTGCACATCCCAATGGAAACGGTATCTATAAATCCACAGACGCAGGTAAGACCTGGAAAAATATGGGTCTGAAGGAAACTGTACGAATAAGTCGGGTTATTGTTAGTCCTACCGATTCAAATACCGTTTATGTTGCAGCGTTGGGGCATGCCAATGGCCCACAACAAGAAAGAGGTGTTTATAAAACCACTGATGGTGGTACAACCTGGCAAAGAGTTTTATTCGTTGATGAAAATACAGGATGCAGCGACCTATCGATCAATCCTAAAAATCCTGAAAACTTAGTAGCTGCTATGTGGCAATTGGATATGAAAACCTGGAACCTGAATAGTGGTGGACCGGGTAGTGGATTTTATAAAACCACAGATGGAGGTAAAACATGGAAGGCAATGACCAACGGATTACCTGGCGGCCTCAATCACCCCATCGGAAAAACATCTATTGATATCGCTGCCAGCAATCCTTCTACTATCTATGCATTGGTGGATGATAAATCCCCGGGGGTTTATAAATCAGTGGATGCCGGGGAGAGCTGGAAACTAATGCATGAAAATCACTCTCTGGCACAACGCGCACCTTATTATACCCGTTTACGCGTTTCCTCTCAAGACGAAAACAAATTGTACACCATCAGTGTAACCATTATGGAATCATTAGATGGCGCAAAGACATTTAATGGAAATGGCAATTATGATCCAGGAGGGGATAACCATGAAATTTGGTTTGATCCCAAAAATGCAAATCGTATCATGGTAGCGCATGATGGATGTATGAATATGACTTACAACGGCGGCAAATCATGGCAAAATGTAAACTTGCCTATTGCACAAATGTACCATGTAGCAGTTGACGATATGGTGCCTTATCATGTTATGGGTAATCGGCAGGATGGATATTCTTATCGTACAGGAGGAATTAGTATGCAAGGATCAATTCCATTAGGGTTGTGGGAAGGAGTGGGTGGATGCGAAAGTGGGTTTGCTCAGCCGGATCCCTTTGATAATAAAATAATTTGGTCGGGATGTTATGATGGGGGATTAGATGTAACCGATACCCGCACCGGCCTTTCACATGATGTACGTCCCTGGCCGGAAACAGGTTATGGATGGGCACCTGCCGATGTAAAATATCGATGGCATTGGAATTTCCCTATGACTTTATCGAAACATGAAAAAGGCGCAGTGTATGTTGGCAGCCAGTATGTTCATAA
Source organism: Sediminibacterium sp. (assembly GCA_046594275.1). GTDB lineage: Bacteria > Bacteroidota > Bacteroidia > Chitinophagales > Chitinophagaceae > Sediminibacterium. The sequence continues at coordinate 2,343 of JBKJPR010000423.1, read as the reverse complement.
AACAACCAATGGGGGAATGAGTTGGAAATTGATAAGTCCTGATCTTACCACAAATAATAAATCACATCAACAAAATTCAGGAGGCATTAATTCAGATAACCTGATGACTTTTGATGGATGTACTTTGTATGCCATTGCCGAATCGCCTGTTAAAAAAGGAGTATTGTGGACAGGGAGTAATGACGGTCAAATACAGGTTACCTTAAATGATGGGGCATCCTGGACAAACGTTACAGCTAATTTCCCCAATCTTGCACCCTGGGGAACGGTAAGTAATATTGATGCTTCTGGCTTTGATGCAGCAACTGCCTATGTAAGCATCCATTACCAAATGACAGGTGACTTCAAACCGTATATTTTCAAAACGACGGATTATGGCAAACATTGGAAACAGATAGCACAAAATCTGCCCAGAGGAAATAGTGCTTTTGTGCATTTCATTAAAGAAGATCCTGCACAAAAAGGATTGCTTTTTGTTGGCACCGATAATGCCTTGTATGTAAGTCCGGATGATGGCGGTCAATGGATACAACTTAAAAAAAATCTACCACCATCGCCCGTTTACCATATTGCCATTCAGAAGAACTTTCGCGATTTAGCGATAGCAACGTATGGCAGAGGCTTTTATATTCTGGATGATATGACGCCCATCCGTGAATGGAGTAAAGATCTATTGAAAAACAAAACAAGTTTATATCCGCTTCGAAATGCTTATCGTTTTAATATGAAAACAGGCATCCATACGGAAGGCGGATCGATGGCAACAGGAGAAAATCCACCGTATGGTGCCAGTATCAATTATTTTCTGGAGGATACGATGTTGCTATCACCCAAAGTTTTTGTGTTAAATACAAAAAGAGATACGATTCAAACCATTAAGGGTAGTAATAATAAAGGCATCAATCGAGTATGGTGGAATTTGGCACATGAGGATATTGTACTTCCCAAGTTAAAAACGAAACCGCCGGGAAAAGCATTTGTGAAACTAGACTCAACGGGTAGCAGACAGATGTATGTGCCCGATCTGGATATTGGTCCGGGATTAGAAGCCCCTCGTGTGCCGGTTGGTATATATACAATTGTATTAAAAACCGATAAGGAGCAATTAAAACAAAACCTATCCGTGTTGCAGGATCCCAATGCACAATCGAGTGTAGCAGATATCAATGCACAATACAAATTGGCAATGGATGTATACAAACAAATCAATACATCCATTAAATTAATAGCAGCCATAGAGATAAAAAGAGCGGATTTATTGAAAGAGTCAACCGCTAACGCATTAACCCAGGAGCAAAAGATTTTTGAGATAGAGAAGAAATTGTTTGATGTACATCAAACCGGTGCCCGTTGGGATGATTTTAGAAACCCTACCCGAATAACAGAACATCTTTTGGCTATAGCAAAAGAATGTTTGACATCCGGAGCTGATTTTGCACCAAGTACACAACACAAACAAATGGTTGAAAATTTAAAAGCACAACTAAAACAGGTCAAAGTGGAATATGAGAAACTGGAAAAATAAAACGCGTTTACTTGTCTTTATTTTTACCTGCAACAGATAGGTGTAGCGTAAAAAAGAGTGAAAAATAGACAGAAAGCAATTTTCACTTCTTTGGTGTGCTTGGTTTGTTAGCTGTGTTTGAATTCATCAATCTATTTATTCATCCTTATCTCTCACATGCAACAAATAATTCGCCGGTGTTGATGTTGCTGATACTAATTGGCATTGGTGCTTTGCTTGTTCCGCTGCATCACCGGCTTGAAAAATGGGTAACAAAAATAATGGTGGAGAAGAATAAAAAAATAGGATTAGCTGCTGCAAAGAAAACCATTGCAACATTGGAAGGATAACTAACTAATTAACTGCTTATGAAAAAAATAATTGGATTATTTTTTCTTGTAAACATTCTCATTTGTTCACATGCACAAACGAATAATGCTTCAATTGACAGCGCAAAAAAAGCGCTGCATTCTGCCAAAGAAGATACATCAAAAGTTCAGCTGCTTGTCTGGATTTGTAACTATTACCAGGACTTAGAGATAGACTCTGCTTTATACTATTCGAAGGAAGCACTTCAATTAAGTAGTAGTCTTAATTATCAATGGGGAATTGGCAAGGCTTATGGAATCTTTTGTTCATTGAATATATCCTTTGGAAATTATGCAAAGGCACTTGATTATGGATTAAAATGCCTTCGTATTTTTGAAAAACTGACTGATCCAGTTGCTTTAGCAGATACCTATAGCAGGTTAGGCCAAATTGCCCGAAATCAAAATAATTTCAATGAGGCATTGAGATATTTTAGAAAGGCACTTGTAGTGGATGAGGAGATACAGGAT
>JBKJPR010000148.1:0-5034 GCA_046594275.1 Sediminibacterium sp. | reverse complement strand
ATCGGACCTGTTTAGAAAAGTATTGGCTTTTTTACAGACGGGTACCAATAAAGCCCGTTTAAAACAAACAGGGCGCATGTTTTTGCTGATTGTGGAAGATGTGAAAGAGATGGAAGCTATGCACCGGTTCCTTGCACATATGTATAAAGAAGTGGTAGAAAAAGCTATCGGCCCTGAGCAGAAGCTTTTGGTAAAAAATTGATTAAAAGGCTCAGAGCTCGCAGCTCATAGCTAACAGCTTGCCGCTCAATTTCGCTACCCCTGGATCAACCCGAATCGTATCATGTTCAAAGTCGAGTTTGATCCGCCATTTCTGCATGGTAGTTGCCCCTATGACTACGTCTTCGCTTAAACCGGACACTACCAGGAATTCATCGCTGAGTCGTATATCCTCATGATAGAAATCCAACCGACAGGTAGTATGGATCTCCATATAAGTATCGGTGCTGGCAGTTGCCAATCTCATGGGCGTATGCAAGGGCGTTTGTATTTCCAGGTCTTCTACCGATTTATCACTGATGCAGGAATACGTGGCCCCGCTGTCGAACAATGCATAGAGATTCTTTTCCCCTTTACTCCCCTCAAACCTTAATGGCACGCGGATGATCATAAAATACTTTTCCTAAAGGTACTCCATTAAAAAACCAACGGTTAGGTGTTATTCCCCGTATTTATACCCTTTGTAGTTGCTGGATAGTAAGCGCCCGGCATAAAAAAATCCGGCTCTTTGGGAGCCGGACTAAATCTGTTCTTTTGGGTTGTTTAGAATCCTTTTTTAGCAACGCCATCTGCAATGGCTTGCAAAGCCTTGGCTTCGCTCATAATAGCTGCCATTTTATTGCCTTTACCGTCATGGCCGCCGGCCATATAGCCGCCTTTGGCAGTTTTGGTGACCACCGCGTCCTGCATTGGAACGTTTTTTTCCTTTGTCTTCAGGCAATATGCTTTGATCATTTTTGAAGTGTCCATGTTGTTAGAATTTAAAAAGTTAGTAGATACAATGGGTTATAGTCCACAATCTACCAATTTTTTTCAGGAAATTGAAATTTCTGCCCTTTAGACGGCCTGCCCACCCCTTAAAACAATAAAACCGGCGTAAAACACCGGCCTTATCTAGGGTCTATTGACTATCGGCCAGTGGCTCAATTACACGTCAATTTTCGCATATTTAGCGTGACTCTCAATGAATTCGCGTCTGGGTGCCACATCATCGCCCATCAGCATACTGAATATCCGGTCTGCTTCAGCAGCACTTTCTATGGTTACCCGTTTCAGGGTCCTGCGGGCGGGATCCATGGTCGTTTCCCAGAGCTGGTCGGCGTTCATTTCGCCCAAACCTTTGTATCGCTGGGTGGTTACACTGTCATCCTTGCCCCCGCCTAATTTCTCTATCCACTGTTTTCTTTGTTCTTCGCTATAGGCATATTCCTGCTCTTTGCCCTTTTTTACCAGGTAGAGGGGTGGCTGGGCGATGTACACACATCCCTGTTCCACCAGTTCTTTCATATAACGGAAAATAAAGGTCAGGATAAGGGTGGCGATATGTGAACCATCCACATCGGCATCCGTCATAATAATCAGTTTGTGGTAGCGAAGCTTGGCCGTATTCAGGGCTTTTGGATCATCAGGTGTACCAACCGTAACACCCAATGCGGTATACATGTTGCGGATCTCCTCATTCTCGTAGATCTTGTGCTCCATGGCTTTTTCTACATTCAGTATCTTACCCCTCAATGGGAGGATGGCCTGGTAGCTCCTGTCTCGGCCCTGTTTGGCCGTACCGCCTGCCGAATCTCCTTCCACCAGGTATAATTCGCATTTTTCGGGATCACGCTCACTGCAATCTGATAATTTACCCGGTAAACCGCCTCCGCTTAATACGGTTTTGCGTTGCACCATATCACGGGCTTTCTTGGCAGCCACCCTTGCCTGTGCGGCCAATATAATTTTGGAAATAACATTTTTGGCTTCTCTCGGATTTTCTTCAAGGTAGGCTTCCAGTGCACGGGCAACTGTAGTTTGTACGATACCGCTTACCTCGCTGTTACCCAGCTTGGTCTTAGTCTGACCCTCGAACTGAGGTTCAGGAACTTTTACCGAGATAATAGCGCTCAATCCTTCCCGGAAATCATCACCCTCAATGGTAACTTTGGCTCTTTCAAAAAGGCCCTGTTTATCGCCATAGGTCTTGAATACCCGGGTTAGTGCCTGCCTGAAACCGGTAACGTGAGTACCACCTTCAATGGTATTGATATTATTTACGTAAGAGAAGATATGTTCTTTAAAGTCGTTATTGTAGGTAAGGGCAACTTCCACTGCAATATTGGAAGCCTCATCATGCCCGTCAACATATAATGGGGCGGGAATTAAGGGGGTACGGTTGCCATTCTTATCCAGCATTTCCACGAACTCTACAATACCGCCTTCACTGTAAAAATTTTTGGAATAGTCATTGCCTTCTTCGTCTTTTTCACGCAGGTCAATCAAAACAATATTGATGCGCCTGTTCAGGTAAGCCAGTTCGCGCAAACGTCCTTCCAGTATATCACGCTTATAAACCGACTCCTGGAAAATGGTCATATCGGGCCAGAAATGAACATAGGTACCTGTTTTGGTACTGTTACCCGCTTCGCGAACAGGATATTGTGGTACACCGATATGGTATTCCTGTTCAAATATTTTTCCTTCACGGTGAACGTTCACGAGTAAGCGTGCGCTTAATGCGTTTACGCAACTCACACCCACTCCATGTAGTCCACCGGAAACTTTATACGTGTTCTTATCAAATTTACCGCCCGCATGCAATACAGTCATTACCACTTCCAGCGCACTGCGTTTTTCTTTTGTATGCATGGCAGTAGGAATACCCCGGCCATCATCCTGTACGCTGATCGAATTGTCCTCATGTATAGAAACGGTGATGTTCTTGCAATAGCCTGCAAGGGCCTCGTCAATGGAGTTATCTACTACTTCATATACGAGGTGGTGTAACCCTTTTACACCAATATCACCTATGTACATCGCGGGCCTTTTCCGTACGGCTTCCAAACCCTCTAATACCTGTATGCTGTCGGCCCCGTAATTCTTATTCTGGGCGTCATTACTGTTCATTTGTTCCTGGGTCATAAATGCTTGTCAGTCCTGTATTTTACGTAATTTTCAGAAGTGGGCAAAGTTACTGAAAATAAGGGTTTGAGGGCCAATTAAAAAGGCCTTTTTATCCACTTATTACCAGTACTCAAAATGGGATGATTACACAGATTTGATGGAATAATGGGGGGTACCCGTAAACCTCAGTTTTTACCGCAAAACCACATCTACTTTCCAACATCCGTCATTGTTAAAATCAATGAGTACCTCTTCTTCACCAAAGCGAAAAAGAGCGCTAAAGGGATAAATAATATTGATGAGGTAGTAAGTATTTTTTTTGTTCATGGAAGTAACTTCCTTGCGGGTTAAAAAACTACCATTTTTGACTTCAATACTGGTTAGTTCGGGTTTGGGAATATTGCCATGTAAGTCTTCAGACCCGCCTTTTACACTCGACAGGTTAATAACTATCTGAGTGGGATCCTCTTTGGAATCGGCTGCTACCGTAACGGTATTTACCATATAGCTCTTGCTGATTACTTTATAAGGAGCTTCATATATGCCCATATACATATCTTTTGCCCAAAAACCGGATACAGAGCTATCTGGTTTCCCTGAAGAAGTATAATGAAGGGTACCCTGGCCACTCCGCAACCCCGATTTAAAGTTGCCCTCATACCAGTTACCATTATTCCAGGTGTATTTGCCTTGCCCTTCCGGGTAACCGTTCTTAAAGGTTCCTTCAAACTTATCGGTGCCCATAGCTTTGCCCATACCATTGGCCTTGCCATTTTTACAGTCTCCCTCATAGCTCATCGCTATTGCCGGCAAAAGTACTTTACAGTTTTGTGCCTTAGCTGCAAAACACAGTGTAAGGGCTAAACAAATCATTTGAAATAGAGGTCTCATATCAATTAATTGTGATTTGTAAGTTACTAAAAATCTCTCTGTAAAAAGAATTCTGATGGATTCTTTAACAGGATCCGTAGGTAAATTAGATGTTTATACATTAAATTTGCACCAGATGGTACAGGTAATGGATATATTGAAAGTGGCGCATCGTGGTGGTATTGAACCCAGTATGGACCTTTTGTTTGAGAAAGGGCAGCAAATTCCAGGTTCGATCCACTACAATATACGCCGTTATTACGCCCAGCACCCATGGGTGGCGGAGGATACTGGCATGATGGTATACCACTACAATACCAAAAAACCTGACGAAAATTATTTAGAACTCCGCTACTGCATCACCGGCAACCGGTATTGTGCAGAGAAAAGCTGCGCACAATGTGTTGAACTGCCTACCAATAACTGTAGTGGTAAACACCAGACAGTAGATGTGTTTACTTTCCATTTTACCTCCACTTTCCTGCACCAGTTTGTACACAATGTAAAACTGAACTGCCGGAAAGATGAAGTGCTGGCTTTTAAACATCCCCATGCTTTTACCAAAGTGTTCCCGCTTTGCAACCGCAAAAGAAATACACTGGATGGCTTGCTGAACCATAGTTATTCGGGCGCCATGGAAAATATATTCGTGAATGCTAAAATGCACGAATTGTTATTATACAGCCTGGAATGTTTGGTGGATGATAAAGAAGAAGGCTTCAGTTGTAAATTCCTGGCCGATGAAAGTGGGCGGGAAAGAATTTACCAGGCAAGAGATATTTTACTGAAACATATCGGCGACCCCATTACCATCAAGGAACTAAGCCGTAAAGTGGCCATGAATGAGTGTTACCTGAAAAAAGGGTTCAAAGAAGTTTTTGGCACCACCATATTCGATTTTTACCAGCAGCAACGCATGGAACACGCCAAATATCTTTTGTATGAAAAAGGATTGAGTGTAACCGATGTATCCGCACTGCTGGGCTATTCTTCCATATCACATTTTTCCGCTGCGTTTAAGAAACATACGGGGCTGAAGCCTTGTGAGTTGTTGAA
>JBKJPR010000332.1:0-5982 GCA_046594275.1 Sediminibacterium sp. | reverse complement strand
GGACAGGAACCCGGCGCAGACAGTGAGATACAGGAATTCTGCAAAGCCCGTTTTGGCGTGAAATTCCCTTTGGCCAGTAAAGTAAGCGTTAAGGGAGATGATACTGCCCCTATCTACAAATGGCTGACCACCAAAGCTGAGAACGGAGTACTGGATGCCGAGGTAAAATGGAACTTTGGAAAATTCTTACTTGATGAGAATGGAAAACTGATCGCTTACTTCCCAAGTAAGGTAACACCGGATAGTGAGGAGATCCTGAAATACATCAAATAATATCGCTGATTCTCAGATGTAAAAATATGATTTGTAAGACAGAGGATGTTCCCGGGGAACATCCTCTTTTTATTTTTAATATCCTTTACTTTTGACAGTTGCAGAATCAGATCTCTCATCCGTATAATCTTAATTTTTAATCCGCAAAATCAGCGATGCTTTTTAAAGATGTAATAGGCCAGCAGGCAGTGAAACAACATTTAGCTGAGATGGTGGAACAGAACCGCCTCAGTCATGCGTTGCTTTTTCTGGGTAAGGAAGGCAGCGGCGCTTTACCCTTAGCCCTGGCTTTTGCCGAATACGTGGTAAGCCTGCCCCAGCCATCGCCAGTTGTAGAGGACCTGTTTGGCGGTATGACGGCGTTGGAGCCTGCACCTTCCTTTATTCATCCGGATAATATTGCCGCACAGCCGGCTTTTCAAAGGGCGCAGCAATTGATACACCCCGACCTGCATTTTACCTTTCCTGTTATCCCGGGTAAAAGTGGCGACAAACCTACCAGCGCTGGTTATATTACTGAATGGCGGGAGTTCATACAACTCTACCCATATGGTAATGTGTATGACTGGCTGCAGTTTATAGGCGCTGAAAACAAGCAGGGCAATATCACGGCTGAAGAATGCAATGATATCATCAGGCAACTGAACCTGAAAAGTTTTGAGAGCGACTACAAAGTGCTGTTATTATGGATGCCGGAATACCTGGGCAAAGAAGGCAATAAATTATTGAAAATGATTGAAGAACCGCCGCCTAATACCTTATTTATACTGGTAGCGGAGAATGATGAACAGATATTACCTACCATACTCAGCAGGTGCCAGTTGATCAGGATCCCCATGCTTGAGAACCGGGATGTTGAAGAAGCACTGGTGAACAGGGCCAAGGCCACACCGGAAACAGCACGGCAGATAGCTGGTATTTGTGAGGGCAACTACCGTGAAGCATTGCAATTATTACAGCATGCCGATGAAGACTGGCAGAGCCTCCTCCGCGAATGGCTGAACGCCACTTTGAAGGGCGGCCCTATGGCACAGGTGAAGTTTGTAGAGGAAGTGAGCAAACTGGGCAGGGAAAAGCAAAAACAGTTTCTGCGCTATTTTAACCACCTCCTGGAACAAAGCATCCGCATCAAAGTATTGGGTGTAGACCAGGTAATGCTGGGTGACAATGAAAAGGATTTTGCCCAAAGATTGAATAAAATTGCGTCTGTAAGCCAGCAACAGGCTATAATAGAAGAACTTGACCGGGCCGCTTACTATGTGGAACGCAATGCGAACGCCAAAATGCTGTTTCAGGCGCTTACCATTAAACTCTACCACATCATTCAGAACAAAACCCTAATTTTGATGAACTGAGTTCCGCCCCTGGCGGGATGGTGAAGAGAGAATATCCGGAGGGCATTGTGTAACATTGGTTTACCATATGATTGAAACCAAGGACGCACTTGAACTGTTAAAGGCTTATCAATATATTTTTGAAGGCACTGATGCTGGTTACGAATTACACATAATTTCACCGTACCCCCGCAGCCGAAAGAAAGCTGCAACTGCCTGGCGGCAGACAGGGTGAATGACACAACCAAAGCATCAAGCAGTACTATAACCCACCCGATCGTTCCCTCTTATGGTAACTTATTAACTAACCAACTTATGCTGTAAGATATGGGATGTGGATCATGTAGTTCCTCAAAAGAGGGAGGAAAACCCGGAGGATGCAAAAGTAATGGTGGCTGCAGCACAGGTGGCTGTAACCGCCTTAACGTACACGATTGGTTATTGAACCTGCCATTCAGCGACCCCGAAAGCACCTGTAAAGTGGTGGAAATAAGTTTTAAGCAGGGCAGCCGCAAAGATTTTTTCCGTAATACTACCTTGCAATATTTTGATAAAGGCGATTTTGTATCGGTAGAAGGCGTAAGCGGGTTTGATGTAGGCGAAGTGAGCCTTACCGGTGAGCTGGTGCGCCTGCAGATGAAGAAAAAAGGGGTGGATGAATTCGGTACAGAAATGAAAAAGATCTTACGCCGTAGTTCCGACAGGGATATAGAGACTTATAAGATCAGCAAAGGCCGCGAGAAAGAGATACTGGCCCGGAGCCGCGCCATTGCCCGCCAACTGAATGTACAGATGAAGCTTAGTGAGGTGGAGATACAGGCCGATGGCAAAAAAGGCACTTTCTTTTATACAGCCGATGACCGGGTGGATTTCCGTGAACTGATCAAGATGTATGCAGGTGATTTTAAAGTAAAGGTAGAGATGCGCCAGATAGGTATCCGCCAGGAAGCCGCTAAAGTAGGTGGTATCGGCAGTTGCGGCCGCGAACTCTGCTGTAGTACCTGGCTGAACGATTTTAAAAGCGTAAATACCACTGCGGCACGGTACCAGAACCTTTCTATTAATCAGACCAAATTGAGCGGGCAGTGTGGCCGATTGAAATGTTGTTTGAACTATGAGCTGGATACCTATCTGGATGCTTTGCAACATTTCCCCGACTACGCCGAGACACTGGATACCGCTATGGGTACGGCACACCTGATCAAAAAAGATATTTTTAAGAACCTGATGTGGTATATACTGCCAAATAATACCAAGCACTACCCATTAACCATACTACGTGTAAAAGAAATAAAAAGACTGAACCAACAGGGACAGAAGGCAGATGAGTTACAGCCTGTAGAAATAACCGGTAAACAGAAAGAAGTAGAACCGGCATTTGTTGATTTGGTGGGACAGATCAGTTTGAAAACCCTGGAAAGAGATGACCGACGCAGACGCGACCAGGAAAGGGGCAATAGCAGAGGGGGAAATCAATCCCGCGGCAATGACAGGGGTGGTCAGCAACAAGGACCAAGAGATCAGGGATCAAGAAATCAGGGGTCAAGAGACCAAGGGCCAAGGCCACCGCAACAGAATCGCGGACCACAACAAGGACAGGGTGGGCAACAGGGATCAAGCGATCAAGGGCCAAGACAACAAGGTCAGAGGCCACCGCAACAGAATCGTGGGCCGCAACAGGGACAGCGTGGACAACAGAGACCACAGCAGGGATCAAGAGACCAAGGGCCAAGACAACAGGGACCGCGACCCCAACAACCAAGACCACCGCAAGGGCCGGTAACGCCGCCTGAGAATAAGGAATAAATGAGAAACGCTGCCTTTTGAGCAGCGTTTTTTCGCCGGTGTCGCCGATGTTGGTGTTGTCACCAGCATCACGACTTACCCTTACAGCCGATGTTGGTGTTATCACCAACATCACCTACTCACCCTGACGATTAATTCCGCCGATGTTGGTGTTGTCACCAACATCAATTAAGTTTATCCATTTCCCCAGCCGTAAACTCCATTAAAGTTTTAATGTGTTCCGGAGAGAGATCAAGTTTCAACCCCGCTGCTGCATAGAGTTCAGGTAAGGTTTTGGTTCCGCCAAGGCTGAGGGCATTGATGTAGTTCTGTAAAGCCTGTTGCGGATTTCGCTGGTACTGCATCCATAAACCGATGGCGCCGAGTTGGGCAATTCCGTATTCGATATAATAGAAAGGTACTTCAAACAAATGCAACTGGCGCTGCCAGGCTATCTTACGGTATTCATCCAGGCCGGTATAATCAATGTTATCAGTAGAAAACTCTTTCAGTATCTCCATCCATTTCTCTGTTCTTTCTTCTATACTATGTTGTGGATGTTCATATATCCAGTGCTGGAATTTATCGATAATGGCGATCCATGGGAAAATGGTGATGGTTCTTTCGAGCTGGTGTTCTTTCGCACGTTTGAGATCTTCTGCATTATCAAAAAAAGCTTCCCAATGATTCATGCTGAAGAGTTCCATCGCCATACTGGCCACTTCGGCCATTTCCATCGGGTATTCTTTAAAGGCACTCAGTTCCAGTTTGTGTGCCAGGAAAGAATGTATGGCATGGCCACCTTCATGCACCATCGTGGTCACATCATTCATTTGTCCCGCTGCATTCATAAAAATAAAAGGGGCACCACTTTCTGTGAGTGGGCAGTTATAACCGCCTGGCGCTTTGCCCTTCCTGCTCTCCAGATCAAAATGCCGCAATTCATTCATCTTGCGCAGGCAATCGGCAAAGAATGGATTCAGCTGTTCAAAACACTGAACCGATTTTTCATATAATTCATTCCCGCCGGTAAAAGGTTTCAGAGGTTGCACGCCTTCGGGTTCCGCCTCCGTATCCCACGGACGCAGGGTATCCAATCCTAATTTTTGTTTCTTCTTTTTATATATTTTATCAATCAGTGGCAGCACATGCAGTTTTACAGCTTCATGAAACTGGAAGCAATCTTCTTTGGCATAATCAAAGCGGCCCAGTTCCACAAACTTATAATCGCGGTAATTGGCAAACCCTGCATTCTTAGCAACGGTATCTCTTTTCAGGATGAGTTGGGAATACAGGTCATGCATAGCCTGCTGGTCCTGCAACCTGCGGTCCTGGATCTTTCGGTATACTTCCTCGCGCAGAGTCCTGTCGTGACTCTCTAAAAATTTAGCAGCCTGTTGTAAAGTATATTCCTCGCCATTTACTTCCACAGTCATTTTACCGGCGATAGCGCCGTACTGTTGCTGCATTACGCTTAGTTCTGCCTGCAAGGGAATATTCGCTTCACGGAAAAGATCGATGTTCTTTTGTACACTTCGGAGATAGGTGAAATATTTCTGCTGGTCCAGTTCTTTGGTAAATGGGCAATCCAGCAGTTTTCTGTTGAGAAGATCAGCATACGGTTGCAGTTTGGGCTGGATCTCCATACAGAAATATGCAAACGCCTCTTCCAGGTTTTTATCGGTAGTATCGCAGGTCATTTTTATCTGACGCCAGCAGGCATCTTCACTTACTACGGCTTCCAGTTCACTCATGTCTTTCAGCCACTGTTCCAGATCACGGGGTGATGTCAGTTCCCTTTCTGCCAGGTTCTTGAAAAAAGGCTCTAAGGAAACCCAGTTAGTCAGGGTAAAATCCAGGGGCACAAAATGCCTTTCTAATTTTTTAATATCTGCGCTTAATACCATGCTTCGTTTTTTGAGTGGCAAAGATAACTTTTGGAAAGTTCTAAAACTTTCCAAAAGTTAAGGGAGAGTAGTATTTTTACAAACTTTATCAAACCAGGAGATGTAGTGGCGGATATTATACAGTTATTACCAGACAATATTGCAAACCAGATAGCGGCGGGTGAGGTGATCCAGCGGCCTGCCAGTGCAGTAAAAGAATTACTGGAGAACGCAGCAGATGCAGGCGCCACCGAAGTACGGCTTATCATCACCGATGCCGGTAAGGCCCTGGTACAGGTAATAGACAATGGTAATGGCATGAGCGAGACCGATGCGCGGATGGCATTTGAACGGCATGCTACCAGTAAGATCAGGAACATAGAGGATCTTTTCCGGATAAAGACCATGGGATTCCGCGGTGAGGCCCTTGCTTCTATTGCTGCTGTTGCACAGGTAGAACTGAAAACACGGCTTACAGAAAACGAACTGGGAACCTATATTCACATAGAGAACAGTCAGGTAATTAAGCAGGAAGCCTGCGCCTGCCCGGTGGGCACAAGCATCAGCATGAAGAACCTTTTTTTTAATGTGCCTGCACGGCGAAATTTTTTAAAAAGTAATGCGGCCGAGATGCGGCATATCGTGGATGAATTTATCCGCGTAGCGATGGCCTTTCCTGGTATGTTTTTTTCATTAACCAGCAA
>JBKJPR010000291.1:0-4893 GCA_046594275.1 Sediminibacterium sp. | reverse complement strand
GCCCATTTGCCCAGGATCCAGCAAAGAAGCCATACCATTGCGATATTGGCCACCAGTCCACGCACCATATTCATGTACATATCATTTGCCGCCAGGTCATATGACTTATGGTACTGTACAGATGCCCAGGGTTTGCCCAGCATTTTCTCTCCCATTTTCATCCCTTCATCCATCGTTGCGCCTTTGGGAACAGTAGGCAGAAGGTAGCCTCCCTGTTCCAGGTGCGCACTCAGGTAATTCATGATCGTATCCTGTTTGGCAGTATAATTCTGAACGGGACGATGAAGATCGAGCATGGTCCAGGAAAGTGTTTGCCAGATAAAAATGAGCAATCCGCCTACAATGGCGCCAACAAGCGATTTCTTCATATGGGAGGTTTTGGTTAGGTAAGCAAAATAGAGAATGGATTTTACTTTTGCAATAGATATTTGTAAATAATCGTGAAACGTGAGTTGTTAGACGTGAGTGGTGAGTAGTGAGTGGTGAGTGGGGAAGGATTTTGAAAGCAAAACGCACGACTCACGTCTGACGATTCACGGTAACACTTATCTTGCTTGAAATTGCTAAAAATGTTGCTTGGTTATTCATTTACAGTTGTTGAACGTTTTATGCGGTATGTGCAGGTAGATACACAAAGCGATCCGCAAAGCCTTACCTATCCCAGTGCAGAAAAACAAAAGCAGTTATCGGAACTTCTGGTGAAAGAGCTGTTGGCTATGGGTATTGCTGATGCGCATTTGGATAATTTCGGATATGTGTATGCAACTATCCCGGCCACCACAACCAAGCAAGTGCCGGTGATCTGTTTCTGCAGTCATGTGGATACGGCGCCCGATTGCAGCGGCACGAATGTAAAACCTATACTGCATACCAATTTTGCTGGTAATGATATTGTATTACCTGATGATGTTTCGCAGGTGATACAGGTGGAAGATCATCCATACCTGTCGCAACATACAGGCAACAGCATCATTACCGCAAGTGGCTTAACCTTACTGGGCGCAGATGATAAAGCAGGCGTGGCAGAGATCATGGATATGGCAAATTACCTGGTTACCCATCCAGCGATCAAACATGGAACCATCAAGCTATTATTTACCCCCGATGAAGAAGTGGGGAGGGGTACATCGAAACTTGACCTGCCGAAATTAGGCGCTGACTATGCTTACACGCTGGACGGTGGCGAATTGGGCAGTTTTGAAGATGAAACATTCAGTGCAGATGGTGTTACGATCACCATTACCGGAGTGATATCGCATCCCGGTTATGCCAAGGGAAAAATGGTGAATGCATTGAAGATAGCGGGCGACATTTTGGCTTCATTACCCGCACACGAATGGTCGCCAGAAACCACTGAGGGCAGACAAGGTTTTGTGCACCCGTTACGCGTTGACGGGTTGGCGGAGAAATCCATCCTTACATTCATTGTACGTGATTTTGATACGAAGCAATTAGGGATACATGAAACCAAATTGCAAGAACTGGCAGAACGAATACTGGCAAAATATCCCAAAGCCACTATGCAGTTTGACGTGCAGGAACAATACCGCAATATGAAAGAAGTGCTGGATAAATATCCGCATATCACCCAATATGCAGAAGAGGCATATCAAAGGGTAGGCCTTTCAGTAGTCAAAGAACCTATCAGGGGTGGAACGGATGGCAGCCGGCTGAGCTTCATGGGCTTACCCTGCCCCAATATCTTCACCGGTATGCAGGCGATACATAGCAGGCAGGAATGGATAGGGGTGAGGGATATGGAGAAAGCGGTGGAAGTATTGGTTGAATTGGTGCAGGTTTGGGAGCAGCGATCATAAATCAATTACAGGAGATCTGTTACCGGTAACCAGTAACAGGTAACCTGCAAGAATTGAAATTTAAACAACCCAATGTAATAAACCTCTCTTTTTTACGACTTACCTTTTATTCTTCCTAACTTAGACTAAAATCAGAACTATGAACCTGCTTGCAGAATACTGGTGGATATTGGTGGTGCTCTTTATCCTCTTCAGCAGTTTGGTTACCGTAAACCAAGGAACCATTGCTGTGATTACCATGTTCGGTAAATACCGCCGCATTTTACGTCCTGGTTTGAATATTAAAATCCCGATACTGGAACAGGTATTCAAAACCGTAAGTATCCAGAACCGTTCAGTGGAACTGGAGTTCCAGGCAGTAACGCTTGACCAGGCGAATGTGTATTTCAAAAGTATGCTGCTGTATTCGGTGATCAACCAGGATGAGGAGTCGATCAAGAATGTAGCCTTCAAATTCATCACCGATAAGGATCTGATGCAGGCGCTGATTCGTACCGTGGAAGGAAGTATCCGCGGCTTTGTGGCCACCAAGAGACAGGCTGAGATATTATTGTCGAGAAGGGAGATAGTAGAGTTTGTGAAAGAGCAGATAGATCAATCACTCGAAAGCTGGGGATATCATTTGCAGGATCTTCAGATCAACGATATCACCTTCGATCAGGTGATTATGGAAAGCATGAGCAGGGTAGTGGCCAGTAATAACCTAAAAGCCGCTGCTGAAAATGAGGGGCAGGCTTTATTGATCACCAAAACCAAAGCGGCCGAGGCAGAAGGTAATGCCATCAAGATATCAGCCAATGCAGAAAAAGAAGCGGCCCGTTTGCGTGGCCAGGGTGTGGCGCTGTTCCGCGAAGAAGTGGCCAAGGGTATGACCCAGGCCGCCGAACAGATGAAGCAGGCCAACCTCGATACCAACGTGATCTTATTCAGCATGTGGACAGAGGCCATCAAGAACTTCGCCGAAATAGGCAAGGGTAACGTGATCTTCTTAGACGGCAGCCCCGAAGGCATGGAAAACAATATGCGGCAGATCATGGCCATGGTGAGGATGAAGGAAATGAAAGGATAGCGTAGAATTATAGGTACCAATTTTAAGATGGCAACATTTTGTTGCCATTTTGTTTTTATTAACAGAGCCTTTCAGGAGATACTATCCACGATGTGCAAAAGCTTTCCTAAAAAGCAAGCCTTGTGTAATTTTATTCACAACGACACTGTTCTTTTGTAGAAGCATCTAATTTTAGACTTACCTAAATTTATACGAGATGTTTTATCTCCTCCAGATAGATACCTTACAAAAAGTGGCTAATGCCATACCCGCGGTTCCCGAAAAAATATCCTTATGGAGCCTGCTTGAAAAAGGGGGTTGGATCATGTACCCGCTTTACATCTTACTGGTAGTGGCCATTTTTGTATTTATTGAAAGACTGTTGGCTATCCGTAAAGCTTCCCGGATCGATGATAATTTCATGAACATCATCCGCGACCATATTGTGAACGGGAATGTGACCGCAGCCCGCAGCCTGGCCAAAAATACCAATAACCCGGTTGCCCGGATGATCGACAAGGGCCTGCAGCGCATCGGCAAACCGATAGATGCCATTGAAAAAAGTATGGAGAACGTAGGAAAGCTGGAAATGTATAAGATGGAAAGAAACCTCTCCATCCTTTCCCTGATAGCCGGCATCGCTCCCATGTTTGGTTTCCTCGGAACGATCATTGGTATGATCCAGTTGTTCTACGGTATTTCAAGCTCAGGTCAGTTCACACTGAATGATATCGCCGGTGGTATCTATGTAAAAATGATCACGTCCGGTACCGGCCTTATAATTGGATTGCTTGCCTATATCGGTCACAATGCACTCACAACCCTGATTGATAAGACCGCCAACAAAATGGAAGCCGCGAGTTCGGAGTTCATTGATGTATTACAGGAACCGACGAGATAATTAATAATTAACAATTAAAAATTAATAATTATGAAAGGGATTGACCAGGCATTACAACATGCATTTAGCATTATTGCCTGCCCGTCCGTTCAGGCGGGTGTCACTCACTTGTACGTTCCTGTCATTCCTGAACAGAAATTGTTTCACCCCAATTATTAATTACTAATTACTAATTATTAATTAATCAATCAGCCGTCATGAATATTAGAAAACGTCTCAAATCCCATCCTGAAGTGCATACCGGCGCATTGAATGATATTTTGTTTATACTCCTCTTGTTCTTTTTAATTGTTTCTACGCTTGCCAATCCCAATGTGATAAAAGTTTCCAATCCCAAAGCCAAAAGCGATACAAAATCCAAACAAACAGTAGTGGTAACGGTGGATAAAGACCAGAATTTATATCTCGCCCAGAAGAAGATCACCATCGACCAGTTAGAAGTGGAATTGAAAGCCTATTTGGCCAAAGAAACTAACAAGCCTTCTGTGGTCATCAATGGCGACAGCACTGCACATCTCGGTACCGCTATACGCGTAATGCAGGTGATCAAAAAGCTTGGTGCGACACCGGTTATGGCAGTTGATAATAATGGTCAGAAATAACTTAAAGTAGTAGATTTTTTTAACACATAGGTACAGTAGTTCAAACCGAGGGCACAAAGGAGAACTATGTCACTCTTTTCTTTCCTATCTTTCTATGTGTTTAAAAACGCTCACCATCCTGTCTCTACCCTGCAAATCTTTTCGCAGTTCAACATGGTAGCCGTTATTTTCAAATAGTGTAATAACCTCTTTACCCAACTTCTCATTAATCTCTAAAAAAATACTGCCTTTTTCTGAAAGATGAGTCTTTCCAAAATCGGCGATCTTCCTGTAAAACAGTAACGCATCCTCATCCGGAACAAAAAGCGCTATCCCTGGTTCAAAATCAAGCACGTTCTTCGCCATACTGCTGCTTTCCGATTGTTTGATGTAGGGTGGATTACTTACAATGATATCAACCACAGGTATTTGATCCCAGTTATTTTCATTTAAAAAATCAATATTCAATAAATTAATATCCACTCCCAAAGTTTCCGCATTCTGCGCTGCCACTTCCAAAGCTTCTTTACTGATATCCACAGAAGT
>JBKJPR010000276.1:0-2961 GCA_046594275.1 Sediminibacterium sp. | reverse complement strand
TTTAAAACGGCCCAGGTATACGACTTTGAAAAGGACCCGCACCAACTAATCCCCATCAATAACAAATACAGCCGTTATAAAAAAGATGCTGCGGGTAATATGAAAGTAAAAAGTGGGCTCAGTAATCATTGCTGGAAACTCTGGCATGCCAACGTAATTACCTGGGATGGATTGGTGGTGCCCTGCTGTTTTGATAAAGATGCCACACATCAATTAGGCAACCTGAAAACACAAAGTTTCAAAGATACCTGGCACAATGATAATTACAGGCAGTTCCGCCGCGAACTGCTTACCAGCCGGAAAAACATTGACATCTGCGCCAACTGCAGCGAAGGACTGACGGTATGGAAAGAATAGCAGCACAGATTGTAGTTTGGAGTTTGGGGTTTGGAGTTTGGAGTTTTTGCATAACTTCAAACACTACTAATTTTGCCCGAAGTAATTGACAATGAAAAAAACAACCAATAACAACCCCAAACCCCAAACCGTTACATGGGCATTGAAAAAGATATACAGCAACAAGCATTCAGGAGCGAATACCAGAAAGCCTCTGTGAATATTATTTTTTCTGCTAACTGGCTGAACGAAAAGATCAAAATTTTTTTGGATGTGGAAGATATTACCCTGCAACAGTATAATATTCTGCGGATATTAAGAGGAAGCCACAAACCCATGAGTACCCTGCAGATAAGGGAGCGTATGCTCGATAAAATGAGTGATACCAGCCGTATTGTGGAAAGGATTTTAAAGAAAGGACTGGTGGAGAAAAAAGTATGCTCATCTGATAAACGGTTAGTGGACGTGATCATCTCTAAAAAAGGGCTCGCCGTACTTGAAAAATTAGACACTAAGAATGCGGAACTGGACAGCATCCTGCAGGCATTGACGAAGGAAGATGCGCAGGCACTGAATCGTTTACTCGACAAAATGCGCGACCGGTCTGATAACAAACTGTGAATGTATATTCCCTTTCTCTGAATTCATCCATAATTTTCAAAACACTGGCTTCATAGTTTTATCTTCGCGCCATGAAGAATATCCTGGCTGTTTGCCTTCTTATATCTGCCTGTTGTGGGATTCAAAAAACCAATGCGCAACGCTCTTCTCCCAATTTTGAATTCCGCGGTGTATGGGTAGCTTCGGTTGATAATATTGACTGGCCCAGTAATAAAAACCTAACTGTGGCAGAACAAAAAGCAGCATTTTTAAAACTGCTGGACCTGCATGAGAGCAATGGCATGAATGCAATGATCGTGCAGATACGGCCGGCTGCAGATGCCTTATATCCATCCCCATTTGAACCCTGGAGCGAATTTTTAACAGGCAGGCAAGGGCTCGCTCCCTCCCCTTTATATGATCCGCTCAGGTTTATGATCAGTGAAACCCATAAAAGAGGAATGGAATTTCATGCCTGGCTGAATCCCTACCGGGCCGTGTTTAATATGAAAAATTCATCCGTCGCCCCTACTCATATTACCAAAACCCACCCACAATGGTTCCTTGTTTACGGGGATAAAAAAAACGGGTACAAAAAATTCTTCAATCCCGGCTTACCGGAAGTGATGCAGCATACCGCGAAAGTGGTGAAAGACCTGGTTAGCCGTTATGATCTGGACGGTATCCACATGGACGATTATTTTTATCCCTACCGTATTGCCGGCAGGGAATTTCCCGATCAGAAAACATTTGAACAATATAACAGAGGCCTGAAAAAAGAGGAGTGGAGAAGAAGTAATTGCGATAGTATCATCAGGCTTTTACACAAAACCATCCGCAGTGTAAACCCGCATATCAAATTTGGCATCAGCCCTTTTGGTATCTGGCGCAACAAAAGCCAGGACCCCATGGGCAGTGATACCCGCGGGGGACAAACTAATTACGATGACCTGTATGCTGATATTTTATTATGGCTGGAAAAAGGATGGATAGACTATGTGGTGCCACAACTGTATTGGGAGCGTGGCCACAAACTTGCCGATTATGATGTGCTGCTGGACTGGTGGAACGCGCATACGTATGATAAGCACATGTACATAGGGCATGGCATTTACAGGGCAGGAAGTAATGCAGCCTGGAGAAACCGTAACGAGATACCACAGCAGATACAGGAACTGAGAAAATACAGCAATACGCAGGGAAGTGTTTATTTCAGCAGCAAGACATTTGAAAAGAATCCGAATGGATGGAACGACAGCCTGCGTAGTAACTATTATCATTATCCGGCATTGATACCCCCCATGTCCTGGTTAGCCAATTCCATTCCCGCACAGCCATTGATAGAGAAACAACCGAATAATATGGCTAAGCTGGTTTTTAAAGGAGAAGGCAAAATAAAAGCATTCGGCATTTTAACTTTGCCGCCCGGCGCGGAAGCCAAATTTATCAATGCACAACTGGTACAGGTTGTGGTGGCAGATAAATTAGCTGTAATAGACCAGGGGCTTATTCCAGATACGAAAGGCAAACGTGTATTCGTTGTTGCCGTAGACCTGCATAATAACGTAAGCCCTATGACAGAATTGAAGTAAGCAAAAATAACAACAATGCCACAATAACTGGGAGCTTCGCCGGGCAGTTAAAATTTTTTTATTAGAAGAGGCCCAGGGCACAGAAGCATATAAGTTTTAAGCTATCCGCGCTTTTCTTAACCTATCGCACTATGTGTTTAAAATAAAATCTCATTAGTACTGCCACTCATTTTTCCAAACCGCTTCTCCACCGCCGAAAACCGGTATGTAAAAATGTTCTGCAACTGTTTTCTTACCAGAAGCACATTGGCAATATCCCCCAAAAACCATAACGGCAGTTTATAATGCACGATATCTGTCATCTCAACACCGTTATCCGCTTCTTTAAAATGATGCTGGTGATGCCACAAACTATAAGGACCAAAACGTTGTTCATCAATAAAATACTGCTTCTCCTGCACATGCGTGATTTCCGTCATCCAGTATACAGGAA
>JBKJPR010000074.1:0-5057 GCA_046594275.1 Sediminibacterium sp. | reverse complement strand
CATGAATTTTTCCAATCCTTCCCTCGCCTGCTTCTGTATTTTCCGGTTCATCCAGGGCATCCATCCGAATAACAAACCGGGCATACCGAAAGCCTGCCTCGACCATCGATAAATATCAAAAGCATCCGTGTGCTCACTGATCAGCCCGTCTTTGAATTTCATGTGTGCGGTGATCTTATTCACGATCCGCCGGCCGGTCTTTGAAAATAAATAGGAAGCGGTCCACTGGCAGGTAGTATATTCTTCGTCAAGTAATTTGATATCACCATATACCAAAGAAAAATCTTTGGCGCGCTTACATAGCATTTCCCACATGGCCCTGGTCTGCCCCACATCGAGTAAACCAAAAACGGGATCATTGAAAACAGCTTCGGGGTGATAACAGGATTGCATGGTTGCATAATCCAGTTGTTGGAAAGCGGTATAGAAGCGGTTGATGATTTGTTCGTTAGCTGTCATAATTTATTTTTAAATCCCCTTTTAGGGGTTGCGGGTCAATGGGCTACCAGCCAGTTTTCGCCAACACCAAGCTCCGCTTCCACGGGTACACCGTTTGGCAAAGGCAATGCGCCTCGCATGCCATCGAGGATCAGTGGCTTTAAAATGTCCAGTTCCCCTGGCAATGCATCAAACACTAGTTCATCATGCACCTGCAGGATCATTTTCGATTGCAGCCCGGCCTCTTTAATTTTTTGATGGATGACGATCATCGCCAGCTTGATCATATCTGCTGCCGTTCCCTGGATAGGTGAATTGATCGCATTCCGTTCTGCATAACCACGAACAGTGAAATTCGCGGAGTTAATATCTTTCAGCCAGCGCTTGCGCCCCATCAGGGTTTGTACATAGCCATTCGCCTGCGCAAATTTGATAGTGTCTTCCATATAAGAAGTGATGCCAACAAATTCTTTCTTATAATTATCAATGATCTCTTTCGCTTCCGAGCGCGCAATGCCGAGGTTATCTGCCAGGCCGAATGCGCCTTGGCCATAGATAATACCAAAGTTCACACTCTTGGCCTTGTAACGCATTTCCTTGGTCACTTCCGCTTCGGGAATATTATATACTTTGGCGGCCGTTGCGGTATGAATGTCTTTGCCCTGTTTAAAGGCCTCGCACATATTCGGGTCGCCACTGATGGCGGCTACAATACGTAATTCGATCTGCGAATAATCGGCGCTCACCAGGATATGATTACTATCCCTCGGGATAAAGGCTTTGCGTATTTCTCTTCCCCTGTCGCTGCGGATAGGAATGTTTTGCAGGTTCGGATTGTTACTGCTCAGCCTGCCCGTTACGGCAACCGCCTGCGCATAGGAGGTATGTACACGGCCCGTTTTGCTGTTGATGATCTGGGGCAGCGCATCAACATAAGTGCTTTTTAGTTTGGTCATCTCGCGGAAACCCAATATGTCTGCAACGATGGGATTATTGTTGGCTAGTTTTTGTAATACATCTTCGCCGGTGGCGTACTGGCCGGTCTTTGTTTTTTTGGCTTTCGGGTCGATCTTTAATATTTCAAACAATACTTCCCCCAGTTGTTTGGGCGAGGCGAGGTTAAAACGCACACCGGCCTGTTTGTATACATTCTCTTCAAACTGTTTGGCATCTTTTTCCAGTTCTTTACTGTACTCATTTAAAAAAGCCACATCAATTTTTACGCCCTCGAATTCCATATCTGTTAATACACGAACCAGTGGATTCTCGACCTCATCAAACACACGCTGTACTTCTTTTTCTTTCAAGAGTGGTACAAATATTTCTTTTAGTTGCAGGGTAATATCAGCATCTTCGGCCGCATACTCTTTGGCTTTTTCTATTTCTACATCCCGCATATTACCCTGGGTTTTTCCCTTCTTACCGATCAGCTCATCAATATGCACGGGCTCATATCCCAGGAACTGTGCGCTCAGCAGATCCATACTTCGGCGCCCTTCCGGCTCTATCAGGTAATGAGCCAGCATTGTGTCGAACGTGGTTCCCGCCAGTTCCATGCCATACCATTTAAGTACAAGCATATCATACTTTAGATTCTGCCCGATCCATTTGATAACCGGATTGATAAAAAGCGGTTTGAACTGTTCCAGGATCTTTTCTGTTGTTTCTTTATCCGCTGGGCAGGGAACATAATAGCCTTCTCCTTTTTTAAATGAGAAACTCAATCCTACTAATTCTGCTTTGTTGGCATCAATATTCGTGGTTTCGGTATCAAAGCAGATCTCATTCTGTTGTTGCAGGCTCCGCATCAGCGTTGCAATTTCTTCGGGTGACTGTACCAGCAGGTAGTTGTGTTCTGTGTTGTTAATGTTTTTTTCTGCCAGCAAACCACTGCTGGTTTCGCCGGTTATAACTATCGGCGCATCTTTTTTTGTATTCGCACTATTTCTTTTTGTGGCTACAGAATTTCCAAACAGGTCGGTCTGCACACTTTGCGGGGCGGAATGAAAAGCATTGAACTCATCACCCAATATCCTTTTACCGAGGGTTTTAAATTCGAGTTCCGTAAATACTTCTACCAATGCCTCTTTGTTCCATTCCTTAAGGCAGTAATCTTCTTCATGAAAACTAACGGGCACATCGGTAATGATAGTAGCCAGCTTTTTGCTCATGATGGCCATTTCTTTTCCATTGCGGATCTTCTCGCCCAGCGCGCCTTTGATGCTGTCTGCATTGGCTAATATGTTTTCGATTGTATCGTATTCTTTCAATAATTTGGCGGCGGTTTTTTCACCCACACCGGGAATACCAGGAATATTATCTACCGAATCGCCCATCAGCCCCAGCATGTCTATTACCTGTTCCACTCTTTGTATATCCCATTTGGCGCAGATCTTTTCTGCGGTGAGGATCTCTTCCGGGTTGCCATAAGAGGGCGGCTTGTAAATAAATACATTCGGGTGTATCAGTAACTGGCCATAATCTTTATCCGGCGTAACCATGTATACTTCATAACCCTTATCGGCAGCCTGCCAGGCCACGGTGCCGATCACATCATCAGCCTCATATCCATCAAGCTCCACTACTGGTATATTAAAACCGCTGATGATGCGCTTGATATCGGGAATGGATGCCAACAGATCCTCAGGCGCTTCCTGCCGGTTGGCTTTATAATCTGTAAAATCAGTATGCCGCTCGGTGGGCGCATGGGTATCGAAACAAACTGCGAGATGCGTAGGCTTTTCTTTATTGATAAGATCGAACAGAGTATTTGTAAAACCAAACTGTGCATTGGTATTCCTGCCCTTCGAAGTGATCCGGGGCGTACGTATCAGTGCATAATAAGCGCGGTAGATCAATGCGAATGCATCCAGTAAAAAAAGTTTCTTACCCATGGGGCTAAGGTAATGAAACTGTCCATAGAAAACGGGAAAGCGCCTGTAACAAAAGGCGCTTTCTTATATATAGAAGGATACGGAATTTTACTTTTTCTTGAGCGAGAGGTAATCCAGGAAATAGATCACCCTGACCGACAGGCTGTTAAGCTGAGGCGCATCCAGTGTAGCGCCAGCATTTTTGAAATAGCCATTGGCAACGGCCCGGTCAAAAGTGCCGATTGAGTTTTTCCATACCACGTTCACAAAACTGCCCAGGGCGAACTGCCAGGTGTATACCATATCTATATTGAAATAATTCACATTGTAATTCACGTCTTTATTGATGCCGGCAACGGGGCTCAGGTTACCATCGGGGTTCAGGTTAAAATAATGTTGAGACTCCACCCTGCTCCAATAATGCCTTGCACGAAAACTCAGTCCCATTTTATTGGTGAAATTGTACTTAATATTAAAAATATTCTCTACCGTATTCCTTTTTCGCAGTGAAAAATAAACGCTGTCTGCAGAGATTGTGGCAAAACCCAGATCGTTTGTCCTGACAGAAAAGTTAGTATTGGCGCTGATGGTGAGTTTTTTATTAAAGCGATACTGGTTATTGAAGGAAAGTTCCCATCCCTCGGAATCGTATTGACGCGCTCTCGCAAAACTCCATTCTACGGATGCTGAGTATTTTTTTGCGTAATTCGATTCAAGCCAGCTCCCAACCACAAAACTGCCGGGGCGTTTAAAGACCTTCCCGGTCACACGGGGTTCATAAAAATCATTTTGTTGAGGGCGGATATTTGCAAAGAAGCCCAAAAACCAAAGGCTTTTCAACTGGCCGTTTACATTCATATTCACCCTTGCGTTCTGGTAATCCCATGGCTTGAACCGCATAGAATAGGATCCATTAAAGTTGAGGTTAATGCGGTTATAAATACCTTTTGGTTTGAGCCATTTATAGCCCATCCATATGCTGTGGTCTATGTAGTTATTGTTGGTATAGTACCCCATATCGTTATTGTTATACTTATTATCCGCCAGCTCCTGCGATGCCTGCAGGTTGAACCGCCCCCCTGTTTTGCGGATACCAATATCGTGGTTGTAGCCGGTTTGTGATTTACCGCCGGGGCCATACCCGATCAGTTGACTTACGCCTAATTTTCCGTTCAGGTTCCAGTCGTTCTTCTTGTCATACAGGTCCCAGAGAAAGGCGGTTACATTAGCGTCATAATCCGGCCCGTTGCGCGTTACGTTGGTATTGATAAGCGAAATGCTGGAGTTGCGTTTTAAAGACTGGTCGAATACGAGGATGTTATAATTGGTAAGTGGGTCGGTTTCTATTTTCCGTGCCTCCTTACCATTGGATTCAACGGTGGCATATTGGGCTTTGGTAATGGCATTGAACACGCCTATTCCCAGGCCTTTTGATGTTCTTCCGCTGACCTTGGTTGCATTGATGAGCCGCGTTTCTGAAGGGTTCCGGGAGATGGATTCGCCCGGCTGTAACTGGCCGTATACATCAGAATAGTGCAGGGGCTCTCCCCCAATTCTGCGGCTGTAAAAAAGATTTCCTTTGCTGAATAACTCTGTTCCTTCTGTGAAGAAGGTACGGTTCTCATTGAATTTAACTTCAAAGGGGGTGAGGTTAAGCACCTGGTTATCGCTTTGCACCTGGCCAAAATCGGGTATCAGTGTCATGTCCAGCGTAAAGCCCTGGCTGATGCCATATTTTACATCCAT
>JBKJPR010000008.1:0-3718 GCA_046594275.1 Sediminibacterium sp. | reverse complement strand
GGAACCGGCGCCATTGAGATCAAGAGTGGGTATGGATTAACGGTGGAGGGTGAGCTGAAGATGTTGCGGGTGATCAAACGCCTGAAGCAGCGATCGCCAATACCGGTAAAAGCCAGTTTTTTAGGGGCACATGCGTATCCAGTGGAATTCAAGGAAAACCACCAGGGATATATTGACCTGATCATACATGAAATGCTGCCTGTTATTGCCCGCGAACAACTGGCAGATTATATTGATGTGTTCTGCGAAGAAGGATTTTTCAGTGCAACAGAAACAGAGGCTATTTGCCTGGCAGGAATGGCATCAGGTTTACAGGCTAAAATACATGCTAACCAACTGAACTTATCGGGTGGCGTACAGGTGGGGGTGAGGGTGGGGGCCATTTCTGTTGATCACCTGGAAACCATGGATGCAGAGTCGATTAATGAACTGGCAGGATCGGATACCATCGGTACCTTATTGCCAACGGCTGCTTTCTTTTTAAGGATGCCTTTTCAGCCCGCCCGCGCTTTACTTGATGCCAATTGTGCAATTGCCCTGGCATCTGATTTCAATCCCGGATCAAGTCCCAGCGGCAATATGAACTTAGTGGTGGCCATGAGTTGTATACAAATGAAACTATTGCCACAAGAAGCGATCAATGCCGCCACATTGAACGGCGCATATGCCATGGGCCTTGGAGATGAATTGGGCAGCATTACACCGGGTAAAAGGGCCAATCTCATTTTTACCAAACCCATTCCTTCGGTTGCTTACCTGCCCTATGCCTTTGGCTCGAACCTTATCGATAAAGTGATGATCAATGGTGTGTTTATTTAAGTATATTTAACCTCACGGTTTATGCGATTGCATATCCCATGCAGACCATACTATATCCAGCTAAATACAGCCATATGAGTCATTTTAAGTTCTACAATAAACAGGATGTATTGTCGCTTACCAGGATCCGCCGTTTCGAGACCAAGTTGGGCGAACGCATACAGGTATTGGCAGATGCGAATGCCATTGAAGCTTCCTTACAACAATCATCCGCATCTTATGTGTTGATAGGTATTCCAGAAGATATTGGGGTGAAGGCCAACCTGGGAATAGGAGGAACTGATTCAGCATGGATATCTTTTTTACAATCTTTTCTTAATATTCAAAGCAATGATTTCTTTGAAGGTGGTAATATATTGCTGTTAGGTCATTTTGATTTTTCGGCTATTGAAAAACTGATCGAACAGAACGCGCATGATTTTGATGAAAAGTTAGCCGCCTACCGTCATGCTGTGAATACGATAGATGATGAAGTGGAACAACTGATCCATATCATCACTCAGAATAAAAAGATACCCGTGGTGATAGGGGGTGGGCATAACAATTCCTATCCCTGTATAAAAGGCGCCGCCAAGGGTTTATATAAAGCAGGTGTACTCCCACTGGCCCAGATCAACGCCATCAATTTAGATGCCCATGCGGATTTTAGGCCCATGGAAGGCCGACACAGCGGCAATGGTTTCAGTTATGCGGAAGCCGATGGGTATCTCGAAAAATACTGTGTGGTAGGGTTGCATGAGAATTATTTACCGCAGAATGTATGGATGGATATGGTGAACAATCCTTTCATTGATTGCATCACCTATGAAGATATTTTCCTCCACGAAAAAAGAACTTTTTTGCAGTCGGTGGCACATGCCACTGATTTTACCAGCGATACACTTTGTGGTATCGAACTGGATTTGGATTGCATTGAAAATGCATTGAGCAGCGCTTCAAGCCCGGTGGGCATTACTACCAATCATGCCCGGCAATTTATCAGCTTTGCTGCTGCAGACAGCAAAGTGGCTTATCTCCATATTTGCGAAGGCGCTACGCAACTGGCAGATGGCCGAACCAGCAGCAGCACAGGCAAATTGATCAGTTACCTGGTAAGCGATTTTATTAAGGGTATGATGGCTTTGTAGAAAGAGGTAGTGTATTAGTTCCTGACTTATTTCTTCAGTTTGAGCAAGCCTTTTAAGAAACCTAAAAATATCCACCGTACGGAAACTATGTGCCTATGTGTTCCTCCCTATCTCCCTATGTGTTAAAATAGATTTATAAACCCTTACTCTTTTTTACCGGAAAAAAGGGGTTTTCCTTTGGAGCGGGCCCCTGTTGCGGGTTGATATTAGGCCTTGGATCGATATCCTTTATCAAAGGCACATGCACCCATTTTCCACTCACCCATCTAAAACCTTCGAAAGTGCCGATGGGTATCAGTGTATATTTTTCCCTGTTTACGCCCACTTCGCTGCTCAGTTGCGCAAATGCGATCATATCCAGTTCTGCATCATAATTCAATTTGGCATTAGCTTCTTTTTTAAACTCCATGCAAAAACGATAGGCCGGCTGTGCAGGTTTGATATCATCATTCGGGTAATTGAAATACCGCCCCCCAAACTGCGGTTTATTATTTTCATCGAAGCTCAGCACCTCCACCCATTTTTTGGTGCTGCGTGCATCATTCTCATCATAACCGATCAGGGTATAATAATTCCTGTTATTGTATGATTTCTGGATGATATTGTAATAGACCGCCCCAATCCAGTGTTCATTGTTCCTTACAGAATCTACCGGGTTATCTGTGAAAGCTGAATAATCATATAATGGGATCAGTTTCAATGATCCGTCTTTTGTATGCATCTGGATAGCGCCTTTCTGGCGATAGTAGGTAAAGTCTTTCATGATCTGCCAGGTGAAGATGCGGAAGCTGCTGTCTGGTGCGTATAAAGTGGAGATCGTTTGTAATGAATCAAAGGGATAGGAAAAGGAATAAGGCACTTTTAATGCCTGCACCAGTGCCCTTGTAAAAAAACTATCTGCACGGAAACGATCTACCATTTCGGTTGCATTCACAATATCATTGGCGTAATTCTGCATGTTCTCCTCCAGTTGCGTTAATAACTGAGTAGTAGCTGATGGCTTGCCGCGCTGGGCATGCAGGGAAGACAATGATAAACAGGCAATAAGAAAAAAGGAGATATGCCTCATGTATATATGGTTCAATCTAATTTACAAATATCTCCATTGTATAGTTAGGTTAAAGATAAACCGGGGAAATTTAAGGTTTCATTAGCCTGTACCGCCTGTGCGAATTCTAACAGGTTGTTAAAACGAAGATCAATCATAGGATCTGGGTACGAGGTATCGGGGTGCGTGGTAGCCACAAACACAGTATGCATGCCGGCATTACGTCCAAACCCCATATCGCTGATACGGTTCCCAACCATGATACTTTTTGCCATATCAATCTCAGGAAAATCCAGTTTTGCCTGGTGTGCCATTCCCGGATTGGGTTTACGGTCGGGAGCATCATCTGAAAGATCGGCACAATAATAAGCTTTATCGATCCTCCCACCCGTTTCCTCTATTCGGGTTAACATATTTGTATGGATAAGGGTAAGATCATCCACCGTCATCAATCCCTTGCCCACCCCTTTCTGATTGGTGGTTACAACGATCCTCCCAAAGAGTTGTGATAAAATAGATAGGGCTTCCAGTGTTACATCATAAAAACGGAATTCTTCCCAATTAAGAATATAATCATTGTCTTTGTCATGATTTAATACGCCATCGCGGTCGAGGAACAATGACCAGGTCATATCAACTTTTTGTAAATCAAGCATATGCATTAAGTTAATTCTGTTTGTGCTTTACGGTAATCTTCGGGAATACCAATATCAATAAAATAGGC
>JBKJPR010000501.1:0-3368 GCA_046594275.1 Sediminibacterium sp. | reverse complement strand
TGGCAATAATGTAATAATTGGCAAACTGTTTACTGTAACAGTAACAGTCGTTCTTGATACAGAAGTACACCCACTACCACTAGTCACATCTACATAAAAAGAAGTAGTATTAGTTAGTACTGAAGTATTATATGTTACACCTGTAAATAACAAACTTCCACCAATTGAAGCATTGTACCATTTAAATATAGGAGATGATGCAGACGAATTTGCTGTTAAGGAAGTTGTAAATCCAGGACAAATAGATATGGTTCCCGTTACTTCACTGATAGTTGGAATGGCGGTAACCGTGATCACCGTACTGCTCGTTGTGGCTGATGTACATACACCACTTATTACTACCGCACGATAGTAGGTTGTGGACGTAAGGTTCGTGGCCGTAAGAGTGGAACCCGTTGCACCTGTTATATCTATGAACGTAGAATTATTCGTAGAAGACTGCCACTGGATCGTACCTGTATTACCTGTTAAGGTCAAGGTTGTACTGTTCACACCCGTACATACACTGATACCTCCGCCACTGATGGTACCTGACACACTCACACCGGTAACCGTAATCACCGTACTGCTCGTCGTGGCTGATGTACATACACCACTTATTACTACCGCACGATAGTAGCTTGTTGACGTAAGGTTGGTGGCCGTAAGAGTGGAACCCGTTGCACCTGTTATATCTATGAACGTAGAATTAATTGTAGAAGACTGCCACTGGATCGTACCCGTGTTACCTGTTAAGGTCAGCGTAGTACTGTTCACACCCGTACATACACTGATACCTCCGCCACTGATGGTACCTGACACACTCACACCGGTAACCGTAATCACCGTACTGCTCGTTGTGGCTGATGTACATACACCACTGGTTACTACCGCACGATAGTAGCTTGTTGACGTAAGGTTCGTGGCCGTAAGAGTGGAACTTGTTGCACCTGTTATATCTATGAACGTAGAATTATTCGTAGAAGACTGCCACTGGATCGTACCTGTATTACCCGTTAAGGTCAGCGTAGTACTGTTCACACCCGTACACACACTGATACCTCCGCCACTGATGGTACCTGATACACTCACACCGGTAACCGTAATCACCGTACTGCTCGTTGTGGCTGATGTACATACACCACTTATTACTACCGCACGATAGTAGCTTGTGGACGTAAGGTTGGTGGCCGTAAGAGTGGAACTTGTTGCACCTGTTATATCTATGAACGTTGAATTATTTGTAGAAGACTGCCACTGGATCGTACCCGTGTTACCTGTTAAGGTCAGCGTAGTACTGTTCACACCCGTACACACACTGATACCCCCGCCACTGATGGTACCTGACACACTCACACCGGTAACCGTAATCACCGTACTGCTCGTCGTGGCTGATGTACATACACCACTGGTTACTACCGCACGATAGTAGCTTGTTGACGTAAGGTTGGTTGCTGTAAGAGTGGAACTTGTTGCACCTGTTATATCAATGAACGTAGAATTATTCGTAGAAGACTGCCACTGGATCGTACCCGTATTACCTGTTAAAGTCAAGGTTGTACTGTTCACACCCGTACATACACTGATACCCCCGCCACTGATGGTACCTGATACACTCACACCGGTAACCGTAATCACCGTACTGCTCGTCGTAGCTGATGTACATACACCACTGGTTACTACCGCACGATAGTAGGTTGTGGACGTAAGGTTGGTTGCTGTAAGAGTGGAACTTGTTGCACCTGTTATATCTATGAACGTTGAATTATTTGTAGAAGACTGCCACTGGATCGTACCCGTATTGCCTGTTAAAGTCAGCGTTGTACTGTTCACGCCCGTACACACACTGATACCTCCGCCACTGATGGTACCTGATACACTCACAGGGGAAACGGTTCCGCTTATTGATATGGATTGCGTAGTTGCACCGCTTGATGTAATTGTGATTGTTCCGGAAGAAGAGGTTGCCGAGGTACTTAATCTTGCATAAACCGTTGTAGCAGAAACTGTCCCGTTGAATTGGGTTAAAGTAAGGGCAGAACTATATCCTGAGCTGGATGTAATCGATACTTCATATCCTGTAGGCGCCGTAATGGAAATATCGTTTGTTAAACTATTACCCGATACAGTAATAGTTTGTGCAGAAGAAACCACCCCGGCACACGTTGAGAATGTTGCAAAACTTCCTGAACTAGTAATACCCGGTGTGGTTAAAGTAGCAAAATTTACAATGCCGCCTGATACGGTTCCATTACCATTAGTTGCAACCACTTGGTAATAATAAGTGGTACCGGCAGTTAATCCGCTTAAAGCAAATGCAACACTTGTTAACCCAGATGCTGATGCTACCGAAGATGGTGTGGCAGTAACAGTTGTAAAGGTTGAAAGGTTAGAAACTGTCCCATACTTGAATGTTACAGAACTAATGTTTGATCCGTTAGGGTTAACAGAACCATTTAACGTAGCGGATGTAAAACTAACGGAAGTTGCAATATCGGTAATCGCTGCGGGTCCCGTTGTAACAGTAAGTGTTGCAGCAGTTGAAGTTACGGTTGAACTTGGACAGGAAGAACTTACCACACATTGGTATTTATATGCGGTCATGCTGAGCGTAACAGAATTGATAATTAACGAAGGGCCGGTCGAACCTGTATAAGTACTTCCATCAGTTGTATTATTATAGATGGTGCCACCATCCGTGCTTAATTGCCATTGGTAATTAGGAGCTGGGTTGCCGGTAACAACAACGGAAAATGTAACTCTGCCTCCGGCACCCATAGTCAAATGAGCAGGTTGCGTAGCAATAGCGGGCGTACCATCCAATGTTAGAATTTGGGCAGTACTGGTTGCAGAACATCCATTGCTTGTTACAATGCTACGATATTGATAACCATCTAATCCGGTAGTACTGCTGATATTAAGTGTTGCAGTAGCAGCATTTGAATATATGACTCCACTAACAGTGTTAAAAGTAGTTCCATTATCTGTAGATACCTGCCATACATAATTTGGGCTGCTGGCAGTTGTTGATACGGATATACTGGTTGCAGTAGCGGGGCAGGATGATGCAAATGAACCAATGGTTACCGTTGGCGTTGTATTGATCGTGGCAGCGAAAGAAGGTACTGTCGTACTTCTGCAACCCACATTACTGGTAGCATACAAATAGTAAGTCCCCGTTTGTGTAAGCTGAGACGCGTTCGCCACCAAAGTTGATGGAGAAGGACTGCTGGATACGGTATACCAGTTATAAGTATATGTGTTGTTAGTGTTATTGTTATAGGAATTTAAGTTTACGGTATTGGGTGAGCAAACAGTTGCTAAACTTGCAGAAAGTGTAGCTGTAGGCAAACTATTTATGGTAACAGTTACAGCACTGGATGCAGATC
>JBKJPR010000422.1:0-2515 GCA_046594275.1 Sediminibacterium sp. | reverse complement strand
GGTGGTAAAAGCGCTGCCGATGCCGATGAGCATGGCAGCGAGTAAAAACATTTTCATCTTTTTCATAAAAAATATTTAATTAAAAACAATGGTACCTACTCTTTTATACAGGTTTTCGGTTTGGCCTGTTTTCACGCGCATGAAATATTTTTGGTACTGTTTTAATGCCTGTGTATGCCACCCCGCAGAAAAATACATTGAACAGCAGGTGCTGCGGCCAGGTGAGGCTGCGTATTACCCCGCCGCAACTACAGGGTACCCGTGCAAATGCATGCAGCAGTACCGCAGTTGTATAACCGGTAAAAATTAATAAGAGTAATAGTGCGGAGTAAAGAGCGGCCAGGCGGGTACGCCCAAAGAGCAGGAACAGGGAAACCAGTATTTCCACTGCCGGCAGTAACCAGGCAAGGATGGCCGCTATAGGGCGTGGGAAGGATTGGTTATGCAGGTCGTGGAGAAATCCCTGCATGTCGAGCAACTTGGCTGTGGCAGTGTACATGAATAACAGAATCAATAAACTAACAGCCACGATATGGATAGAGGAACGCATACCCAAAATTATACCACGGTAAAAGGGTATAGCTGCGTAGTACTATCGTATTTTGCGTTAATTGCCGCTAATCTTCCAGGATAAATAACCCATTCTTGATGGCATAAATAGCGATACCGGCAGGGGTATGCACCTTCATTTTAGCAAGTATCCTGGAACGGAAACTATCTACGGTGCGGGGAGACATAAAAAGGGTTGCACTGATCTCTTTACTGGATCTTTCCAGGCAGATAAGCGTAATAACCTGTTTTTCCTGTGGTGTGAACAGGCTGGCCTGGGATATACTGTAAGGATTATAACTGCTCTTGGCGATCATTTTAACCAGTTGGGCCGAGGTGGACAAACAATAATATGGCTTTCCATCGTACACCATTTTTACTGCTTCAATGATCTCTCCTTTCTGTGCATTTTTGATAACGTAACCCAATGCGCCGGCTTCCAGTGCATGAACGATTCTTTTCTCCTGGTCGTAGGTAGACAATGCAATTACCCGGGGCGCTTCGGGGGCAGCCACTATTTCCCTGATGGCCATTATGCCGTCGAGCACCGGCATATTCAGATCGGTGATCACCACATCGGGATCATATTCCCTGGAGAGTTCTATTAATTGCTTACCGTTCACTGCTTCGGCCACCAGTTCTATGGCTGGCTCCCTGCTGAAAAGCAGCCGGAGGCCGTCCAGGTAAATATCATGATCATCGGCAATGATCAGCCGTATCGTCTTTTTATTTGCCATATGCGGTTCCTCTTTCAGTACAAGCCTTGTGCAATAATAAAAATATATGCCAACCAGAGTTTAACGAACAGGCAGGGGTGACATATTAATGACAAACCCTTCTTTAAAAAAATCTAAACTCCCTTTGGAGTGACATGTAATACCAAATTGACTTTAAAGTTACCCTAATGCTATGTGCGTGGCGAGGGACGAATACTCAATGTGGGTAGGATTCAGTACTGACTACTCACTACTGACTACTCACAATTAAAGTGTGATTTTAAAGTCTAACTGGTATAATAGTATCTCTTTGAGCCTTCCCTTATTTTGTACCTCTTTCATACACATTCGAATCAAGGGTTGAATGAAGGACCCTGCCCCGGAGGGATAAAAGCTTTGTAACAAACCAGAGATCAAATTGAGGCAAGATGCCCCGGTAGGGGCTACCCGTGGCTATGTTATATAATCAAAGGGTAGCCCCTACCGGGGCATTTCCACACATTATATCAAACATTTGCTATAAAGCTTTTGCCTCTCCGAGGCATCTAACCTATTCAGAATAGCTTACCATATTTCAACCCCTGATTCGCTTTACATACCATCATCCACAGCCATTCTTTTTTACTTTGTAATTAAACTTTGCCCCGTTCTTTAGAACGGGGACTGAAAAAAAATGAACTTTGCTTTTCCGGGACTTTAGTCCCGAATCTGCAATATTTTATCGAAGACAATGTATCCTTCTATTCGGCACTAAAGTACCGGTGATAGTTGATTGAGAACCATTACCCCCGTTCTGAAGAACAGGGCAAAGTTCAGGGCAACCGAATCAAAATTTCTACCTTCTACAATCCAATCATAGTAATGGGTTTGAACAACTAAAAATATTCATTATTTAGCCATGCAATATTTCACTATGTATCATTTCTTCTTTTCGCTTGTCCTTCTCTTAGTAAAACCTTCCAGGCGCTCAGATTACTCTAAAGGGATGGT
Organism: Sediminibacterium sp.; assembly: GCA_046594275.1. Lineage (GTDB taxonomy): Bacteria > Bacteroidota > Bacteroidia > Chitinophagales > Chitinophagaceae > Sediminibacterium. The sequence goes on along the minus strand of JBKJPR010000422.1, from coordinate 260 downwards.
TATTTATCCCCTGATTCGCCTACTATATTGGTTTCCCACGAGTCAGGATACAAATCATGACTGTATGCATAAATGGCCACTCCAACAGCAGTTTTCACATTCATTTTTTCCATGAGTTTCACGCGTTGCCCCTCCACTGTCCGTATGTTCATTGACAGGGCGCCTGCAATTTCCCGGCTTGATCTTTCTTCACAAATAAGCCTGATGATCTCTTTATCTTTAGGGGATAACAAAATTTGCTGTTTATTTCTATTCCGATT
>JBKJPR010000347.1:0-7584 GCA_046594275.1 Sediminibacterium sp. | reverse complement strand
GCGCTGGGCTACCTGGTTGGCGCTCTGGTTATCGGCACTGCCTTTCCTCACCTGGTAAATGGACTCACCCAATCACTTTCCTGGAAGATGGTTATGACAGTTAGCTCTGTGTTGTCTGTTTTCGGTGGCATGCTGATCTTTTATTTTGTACCCGATGGGCCGCACAGAACACGAAGTAGTCAGTTTGACCTGTCTGCATTTGCAAAAATTTTCAGGAACAAAGATTTCCGTTCAGCCGCCTTTGGTTATTTCGGGCATATGTGGGAACTCTATGCTTTCTGGGCATTTGTACCCGTAATCATTGCCACCTACGCCAATATGCATCCGGGAATACAAATGCAGTATTCCATTCTTTCCTTTCTTGTGATCGCCGCAGGCGGTCTTGCCTGTGTGATGGGTGGTTATCTTTCCAAATATATTGGAAGTGGCAAAACAGCTTTTGGGGCATTGACAGTATCGTTCATTTGTTGTCTGCTGTCACCCTTCTTATTTCAAGCTTCTGTTCCTGTTTTTTTAATCTTGCTTTTTATATGGGGTATGGCAGTGATCGCTGATTCACCGCAGTTTTCAACTTTGGTAGCACAGTCAGCACCTCCCGCATCAAAAGGCACTGCTTTAACCATTACCAATTCCATTGGATTCTTCATCACCATTATCAGTATAGAAATTATAAATGGTTTACGGACTGTCATCGATCCAAAAAATATGTATATTATCCTATCCATTGGCCCTTTATTTGGCCTTATCGCCATGTCACGCCTGGTATTCAAAAAAAGAGTACACGCAAAAGTGTAGTGATTTTCTATCAGAATGTGAACTTTTTTTCTCTTTGTAAAAGGTAGATGACGATCAAAACTATGCCCCAATGCCTTATAGCGCTCTGCGAGGGACTGCGGAGAAATAAAAAACCGCGCAATATAAGTTGCGCGGCTTCCCATAATAAATTATCAATTACTAATTAATTGCCTACCCTCCCTGCCCAATCATATCCTGTCCGCCACTTTGATCGGCTTTGGTATTTTTACGTTTGAATAAAGTAGCATCGAACTTGCCAAAACGGTAGTTGAAATTGAGGCGCAGAACCTGCTGGTCCCTTCTTCTTTCATTGTTCTGGGTAAAATAGAGGCTTTCAGAATAGGATTTGAAAACCTGTGAACGGAAAATATCATTCATGCTCAGGGTTAGAGAACCGCTCTGCCCATTTTTCCATGTCCAGTCCTTACGGATAGCCAGGTCAAATCCATAACGTGGCAGGTTATAACCCTGTGAAGTGGATTGCGGGCCGCCCCCAAACATCATTCCACCGCCACCACCAGGTCCGCCACGTCCACCGCCACCGGAACTGGGTGGCAATACGCTTTTTGCCTGGTAATCGCCACTGAACTGAACTGACAATCCTTTGGCTACTTTAAAACTGCTGTTCATTTTGGCAAACCAGCTCACCAATGAATTAGTCAGGCTTTGTGCAGGTGTAGTACCAATGGCTGGTGTGACCGCATTGATCTGTGAATAGAAAATATTCACGTTCGCCGTCAGGTCCCACCATTTGGTTACCGGCATTTTATTAGTCAACTCCAGGCCATAAGAAAAACTCTTATTGGCATTGATATAGGTATTGAAATAAGCGCTGTCGCCTGTGGTCAATTCATTTTTATCTTTATAAGTAAAACGGGTGATAAGGTCTGTGCTGTGTTTGAAAAATAAACTAGCCAGGAAATTCGCGCCGCGTTTGTAAGCATTGTTATACGATACTTCAAATGAGTTAGTGAATTCTGGCCTTAAACCTGCATTACCGATATTAATATTTTGCGGATCAGAATAATCAGGGAATGGCATCAACTGGAAGAAATTCGGTCGGTTCACGCGGCGTGAGTAGTTGAATTGAAAATCCTGTTTGTCATCAACTTTGTAAGTGATAAAAGCGCTCGGGAAAAGGCTCAAAGGAAAATTAACCTGGAAATTGGCAGAATCCGCCCCTTTCGCATTCAATAATGTACCAGTGTACTGCGAACTTTCTGCGCGTAATCCCATCTGGTAACTCCATTTGTTTACTTTAAAAGTGTACGTGGCATAGCCAGCATAAATCTGGTCGTTGAATTTGTATTTATTGCTGATCGCTGGTACCAAAACATATTTGCTGTTGCTGTAATCATACCTGAACTGGTCGCTGTTGTTAGCGAAATCCCTGATAGCCATCCTGACGCCCCCTTCAATTTTCCTGTCTTCAGAAAGCGGATTTTCGTAATCAGCCTGTACAGTATAAAATTTATTGGTACCCATGCCTAATGTCTGCTGTAAGAACGGCGCTCCTTTTGCAGTGTTATCCGGCTTAAAGGTCTGTGTATTGATAAGCGCATTATTATTATTCTTGCTGGAGTTATAATTAATATCAGCAGAAATGTCATGGCCACTCTTGGCAAAATTGTGTTTATAGCTGAACTGCGTTCCTACGTTCTGAAATTCAGCATGACTGTTTGTTCCGATATTGTTATAAGAACTGAATACAGATTTGATGGTAGAATCCACACGCTGCGTCTGCTCATTGTTAAACTGTCCTTTTACATAGTTCCCGGCAATGGAAAAGGTGTTCCGGTTATCGGCGAAAAAGTCAAGGCCGCCCCGGAAGAATGTAAAATTGCCTGTATTGGTTCCCTCGGTTGTATTGTATACCCTGCTTGGTATTGGTGTGTTCAGGTTATTCCGGTCAGTGATACCTTCTGAAATGGATTTTCTTTCATTGAAATTTCCGTTCAGGCTGATGTTGACCTTGTTCTGGCGAAGGTTAATATCGCCACCCAGGTTAATCTTACCACGTGAATCAATACCTGTTCTGATACCGCCATTATAACCGGTTTTCTTATTCTTCTTTAAAACGATGTTCAAAATACCTGCATTCCCACCCGATGCATCATACTTGGCAGAAGGGTTGGTAATCAGTTCTACTTTATCAATGATGTCTGCCGGAATCTGGTCAAGCGTTAAGGTTGTAGGACGACCATCAATGAAAATTTGTGGCGCCGCATTACGCAGGGTAACATTCCCATCAATATCCACGTTCAGCGATGGGATATTTTTCATAATCTCCGTAGCTGTCTGCCCGGTACTTACGAGGTTTTTATCTACATTAAAGATTTTCCTGTCAATGCCCAGTTCAAATTGCGGCCGGGAAGCAGTTGTAACAGTAACATTGCCCAGGTCGGTAGCATCCTGCTCCATTTTAATATTGCCCAGGTCCTTATCAATCATGCCTAGCATCTGCTGCATACCACCACCAGCAGCTCCGCCTATGGGCATTTTGATACCGAAGCTGATAGGCAACTCCTGTGCTTTAAAACCGATTGCACTCAGTTTCAGTTTAAAATTGCCCATAACAGGCAGATTATCAAAGCTGAATTCACCATTTGGTTTCGTAATGGCGGTTTTCAGGGTAACTTCTTTCATTTTCCTGGTAACAGTATCGAACTTATTTCCTAAGAGTTGAACGGTAACCGCTTCAATCCCTTTATTGGTCTTACTGTCCACTAATTTTCCATAAAAATGGCCAATGTTCATATTCGGGGCAGCTCCGCCACCCGGTCGGCCACCACCTGGAAATTGGGAAAAGGAAACCAAAAACATCAGATTCAGAACAGTAAGGATTAAAATTTTTATCATGATTATACTTGTATTATATTATGCAAAGTTGCGATGGAGGATTTTATGTACTGATTTCATTACACCAACGGTACCTAACAAATTTGAATGGGCAAAGTTTGATTGTTACAGGCAGATTTCCGGTGTTTTGTCGGTGATGGCCCTTTTTTGCCGGGTAATTACTACCAGAAACGAAGTAAAACCTGCAGCAGGCCTATGGCAAAGCCCGACATTCCGCCAATAATCTTTACAAGGCGAAACTCTTTGGCCATGATGGAGTTAAGTATCTCTTCCAACTTATCTGAAGGGAAAGTGGCTATTTTTTCGGTGATGATCTTTTCAAGATTCAGTTCCTCTTCCAGGTTGTTTATATAACGCTTCATGATCACCGGGAAAAGAGTCTCCAGTTCAGCCGTAAACACGGTTTTAAGCTCTTGTATCGTTTTATCTCCTATGAACATGCCGATCACGGGCATCTGCTGGGGCAATTTCACCCGAAGGAAATGGTCAATATGCTCTTCAGCCAGGGGCATTATTGTATGCACATTGTCGGGGTGGGTAATTTTTTCTTCAATATCATGGAAGGAGAATAACTCCTCACTCACCAGTTTCCCGAGCTTTTCTGCGAACTGTTGCTGTCTTTTAGGGAAAATGCCGTGTAAGGTGACCCAGAGAAATTTTTTGGGTTGTTGAGGATGAAATAGCATTTTCAGGGCGATCCAGGCAGTGAACCAGCCCATACATGCGGAAATAAGGGGAATCAATACCCATGCATATGCCATGCTATAAAATTTAAAAACCTATAAGTCTGATGCTTATAGGTTTTAGTATGGGAGAACGAGGGGTCTCGAACCCCCGGCCTTCAGTGCCACAAACTGACGCTCTAACCAACTGAGCTACGCCCTCCGTTTTATTGGACAGCAAAAATAGGATAATTAAGGATTACTTAAAACTCAAATTTGGAGCAGTTTTTGTTTTACATGGGGTTACGATCCATAAAACCTTTGTTAATTGGTAAAAGGGGATGTTGGCTAAAAGGGTTTTTAAGTTATTTTTGATACCTATCATGCAAAAATTTACGCAATTTATGAAGAGCAGAAAAGGTTTATTGTTGCTGGCCATTGTTTTATTTGGCGGATTATTCTTTGCTTTTAAAAGTACCGCTGTAGGCGATACCGATATAGTACTTACGCAAAGGCAGAGATTATTAGCAAAGGTTGGCGAATTGCTGGAAGTGCAGCATTATAGTCCCAAAAATATTAATGATTCTTTTTCAAAACAGGTGTTCAAAAAATTCCTGGATGACCTGGATGGCGATAAGACCATTTTCCTCCAGTCAGATATCAACAGTTTCAAAAAATTCGAAACCACCCTCGATGATGAGATCCATGGTAGTCCCATTGAATTTGTACCTGCGGTAAGCACCGTATATGACACCCGTATTGCCGAAGGCATCGCTTTGTACAAAGAGATACTGGCAAACCCTTTTGAATTTACCAAAGATGAAACCACAGAACTCAATGGCGATAAACTGGCTTATGTATCCACAGTAGAGGCACGCAAAGAACGATGGAGAAAAAAATTGAAGCTATATACACTTGATAGATTTGTTGAACTGCAGGACCAGCGTGAAAAAAATAAGGATACAAAGGATTTTGTGGTGAAAACAGATGCTGAACTGGAAAAAGATGCCAGGGCCAGGGTTTTGAAAGTAATGAACGAAACTTTTGAAAGGATCAAGCTTATCTATAAAGAGGATGACCGTTTCAATACATTCATCAATGTGATCACCAACCTCATGGATCCACACAGCGATTATTTTCCACCGGTGGAAAAAAGAGCTTTTGATGAAAGAATGAGCAACAAATTCTATGGAATCGGGGCCCAACTTAGTAAAGATGATTATGGAATTAAAATTGCAGCCATAGTTACTGGCGGCGCTGCATGGAAATCAAAAGAAATCGTGGTTAATGACGTGATAGTAAAAGTGGCGCAGGGCAAAAATGAACCAGTTGATGTGGCTGGTTATGAAACTACCGATGCGGTGAAACTGATCCGGGGTAATAAAGGAACAGAAGTAAGGCTTACTATCAAAAAGCAAGACGGATCTATGAAAGTGGTGACCATGATCAGGGAAGAAGTGGTACAGGATGAAGGATTTGCCCGCAGTGCCATTATCCAAAATGGAAAGGATAAAATAGGCTATATTTCATTACCTGATTTTTACGCAGATTTTGAAGATGCCAACGGTCATCGATGTTCAGAGGATGTAGCCAGAGAAGTGGTGAAAATGAAAGCTGAGCATGTTAACGGCATCGTAATAGATATCCGTACCAATGGTGGCGGATCTTTATATGAAGTGGTGAAAATGGTAGGCCTCTTCATTAAGACCGGCCCTATCGTACAGGTAAAAGAAAGAAGCGGTAAAGTTGACCAGAGTACCTGGAGAGATAATGACGAATCTGTACTGTACGACGGTCCATTAGCGGTTATGGTTAATGAATTCAGCGCTTCAGCCAGCGAAATATTTGCCGGTGCAATACAGGATTACAAAAGAGGTATCATCATCGGAAGCACTTCTACTTATGGAAAAGGTACTGTTCAGCGCCAGATCCCATTTGGGAACCGGAATGACATATATAGTGGCCGCACCGACATGGGGGCCATGACTTTAACATTCCAGAAATTCTACCGTGTTAACGGAGGATCTACACAACTGAAAGGAATTACACCGGATGTAGTATTGCCCGACTTGTATGAATATTACAAGGCCCGTGAAAAAGACAATCCATTGTCCTTGCCATGGGATGAGATACCGAAAGTGCCTTACCAGACATGGCAGAACAATATGGGACTGGAAGAGATTATCAGGAAGGAGAACGAGAAGATCAAAGGCAATGCCTCCCTGAATCTTTTGCAAAGCAACCTGCAATGGCTGGCTAAAAATGCCGAATTACCTTCCAGCCTTAACCTGCAGAAGTACCGGGAGCGGCAGAAGAAAGTGGCGTCTACTGTTAACCAGAATAATACCCTGTTAAAGGTGAAAGAAGAAATGAATGTAGCGGCTATGCTGGTAGATAAGGATAAATTCTACAATAACCCCGATAAACCTAAAGGTGAGCGTTACCAGGCATGGTTAACCAACCTGAAAACAGATATGCATATTGATGAATCTGTTAAAATGGTGAGTGAAATGGTAAGGTCGCAGGGACAGGCCACTGTTCAGAAATAATTTCTGATAAAGAATGATACCGGTTGGGGTATTTTTGATAAAAACTGTTTGTGATGCAACTTGAGAAAAAGTGGTATGCTGTTTACACAAAACCGCGTTGGGAAAAAAAGATTGATACTGTGCTGATCAGGAAAGGCATAGAGAGCTGGTGCCCCCTTCAAAAAATAGAACGGCAATGGAGCGACCGCAAGAAGATCATTGAGGATCCGCTTTTTAAATCATATGTATTTGTAAGAATAGATAATACGGAACGTTCCAAAGTATTGATGACGGATGGCGTGCTGAATTTTGTTCATTACCTGGGTAAGCCCGCTGTAATCAGGAATGAAGAGATAGAAACTATAAAAAAATACCTGGATATAAAAGATGCCAGCATTTTAATAATCTCCCAGGAAGGTTTCAAAGAAGAGACCAGGATCAAAGTGAATCATGGTGTGTTCATGGGCAATGAAGGAACCGTATTGAGAGGCGGTAAGAAGAAAATATATGTAAAATTAGAAAGCCTTGGGCAGGTGATGGTAGTCGAGTTTCCTGCAGAATATTTATCACGGATGTAGCGGTTGGTCAATGGTGAATTTCAGGTCATAAAATGGGGTACCCCACACTCACCACTCACCACTCAAATCCGCCATTCAACTACCTGATTTGCCCACTCTTTTCTGTGCGGGGTACTGATCCGGATATAATTATCCGTATATCCTTCCATCATCCCGTTCTTT
>JBKJPR010000419.1:0-3367 GCA_046594275.1 Sediminibacterium sp. | reverse complement strand
AGGAAATAACCAGCTAAAGACAGACTATATCCTGAAATCCATAAAAGCCGGTTTTAATGTGTTTTCAGATAAGCCCATGGTTATTAATGAAAAAGGGTTTGAACAACTGAAACAGGCATTTACGACTGCGGCAAAAAAGAAGCTGTTATTATATGATATCATGACAGAACGGTACGAAATCACTACGATCCTGCAAAAAGCTTTTTCGATGCAGTCCGGTTTGTTTGGTACTTTGAAAAAAGGTACTGCTGCAGAACCGGCTGTAACAAAGGAAAGTATACACCATTTTTATAAATACGTATCAGGCGCTGTATTAACCCGGCCAGCCTGGTTCCTCGATATTGAGCAGGAGGGGGCAGGGATTGTAGATGTTACTACACACCTGGTAGACCTGGTACAGTGGGAGTGTTTCCCGGGTAAGGTATTGGATTACAAGAAAGATATCAAGCTCAGTTCCGCCAAAAGCTGGCCTACCCTTATCAGTAAAGAACAGTTTACAGAACTTACCAAAGTGCCGGAGGTACCTGCTTACCTGAAAAAATACAGTGATGATAAAAAAAATATCAGCGTGTTGAGTAATGGTGAAATCAATTATACCATTAAAGGTGTACATGCAAAAGTGTCGGTGATATGGAACTACAAAGCGCCAGAAGGCACTGGTGACACACATTATTCCATTATGCGAGGAACCAAAGCAAATCTTGTTATCCGCCAGGGAGCGGAGCAGCAGTACAAACCAACTTTGTATATTGAGCCGCTGATGCCTGGGGTGGCCTATGAAAAAGAAGCTCAGAAAGTGGTTGATCAGATAAGCCGGGAATACAAGGGGGTATCAGTTAAAGAAAATGAGAAAGGATGGGAAGTGATTATACCCGATTCTTTTAAGGAGGGACATGAATCCCATTTTGCCCGGGTAACAGAAAAATACCTGGAATATCTAACACATCATAATATGCCTTCCTGGGAAGTGCCGAACATGCTGGCCAAATATTATACAACTATCCAGGCACAAAAATTAGCATCTAAAAAATGAACAAATGAAAAACTCTCTCCGTATCCTTTGGCTGACAATTTTTGTCAGCATTGTGTTCACCGCCGGTGTATATGCACAGGCTAAAGCCAATAATGTAACACTGGGTACTTATAAAACCATTTTGGAGATGCTTCGCGAAGTACCGGGACTGGAGGTGAAAATTTCCTCAGACAAAAGTGGTGGTAGTATTGTCATCAGGGGAAGCGGTAGCCTGAACAACCAGAAACCACCTTTATTTGTAGTGGATGGGTCTATATATAACGGCGATATCACTAACCTGAACCCCCAGGATGTAGATGGAATAAGTGTTTTGAAAGACGCAGCCTCTGCCACTGCTTATGGCGCACAGGGTGCCGGTGGTGTAATATTGATCACCACCAAAAAAGGGCAGGGCGTAAACAGCCAGGCAGTCGTATCCAGTCATACGGAATCTGCGTATACTTATTTTATTGACCACAAAACGCCTTTAAAAATCATTGGTTTTGATGAGGAAGTGATTACGGAAGGCGTTATCCAGAAGCAGAAAGACAATTCGCTTGTTTTCATAAAAAAGAGAAAGGAATTTCTTGTCCCAATTACGAATATCAAAAGAGTGGAGATGATCAGGGAATAATTTGCATTTCCCAATTAACTAAAATATTTATACTTATTTTTTATACGCAAACAAACTACATCGTTTTCGTAAATTAATATAGCCGCATGCACCGCTTGCTGCGAAAAAAAAACCAAATTCACTTCTTATAATGACTGCTATGGGTTCAAATGATTTATTCTCCCTTGAAAATAAAGTGATTATTGTTACCGGTGGAACAGGGGTTCTGGGAGGATCATTTGTGAAAGGAATTGCTGATGCAGGTGGTATTCCCATTATCCTTGGCCGTAATGCCGCAGTAGCGAAGCAAAGGGAAGATGAGATCATTGCCGGAGGCGGCAAAGCATTCTCCGTTATTGCAGACGTATTGGAAGAAACTGATCTGATTAAAGCCAGGGATCTTATACTTGAAAAATATGGAGCCATCGACGGTTTAGTAAATGGCGCAGGCGGTAATATCCCGGCAGGCGTATTGCAACCGGATGCAGATATTTTTTCTATGAATATCGATGGTATGAAAAAAGCGATGGTGCTGAATGTATGGGGCACCATTATCCCTTCACAGATATTTGGTGCGGTGATGGCAAAGAATGGTAAAGGTAGTATTGTTAATATTTCTTCGGTCAGTTCAAAGCAGGTAGTAACTAAAGTGCTTGGGTACAGCATGGGTAAAGCCGCTGTAGATTGTTATAACCAATGGTTCGCGGTAGAAGTAGCCAACCGTTTTGGGGATGCGATTCGCGTAAATGCCATCATGCCCGGATTTTTTCTCACCGAACAGAACCGGACCCTTCTCACACAACCCGATGGAAGTTTTACGCCACGGGGAAATTCGGTTATTCAGCATACCCCTTTCAAAAGATTCGGCAAACCGGAAGAACTGGTGGGCGCTTTGATCTACCTGTTAAGCGATGCATCAAAATTTGTAACAGGTATGCAAATCGGTGTAGACGGGGGCTTCACCGTTTTCAGTGGTGTATAAACCTTAATGGATGCAACTATGAGCGCGTATTTTTTAACAGACGATTTTTTATTACAGGGAAAAGTTGCGAAAAAATTGTACCATGATTTCGTGGAAGGCCTGCCCATTATTGACTACCATTGTCATCTCCCGCCGGATGAAATAGCCAGCGATAAAAAATTCTCTAACCTGACTGAAATATGGCTGAAGGGCGATCACTACAAGTGGCGCGCACTGCGGTCATTAGGTGTACCGGAAAAACTGATCACAGGGGATGCTACCGATGAAGAAAAATTTGCTGCCTGGGCAAAAGCTGTGCCTTTACCGGTGCGCAGCCCATTGTTCCACTGGACACATATGGAGTTGAAGAATGTTTTTGGGATAAAAGAATACCTGAACGCAGAAACCGGTCCCGGTATCTACCGTTCCTGTAATGAGTTATTACAGACAGATGCCTATACCACCCAGGCGCTGTTACAATCCTTTAAAGTGGAATATGTAGGTACTACCGATGAGCCCTGGGATAACCTGCAATACCACCGGCAATTGGCAGCAGAGAATTTTTCCATCCGTGTGTCTCCTTCTTTCCGGCCGGATAAAGTATTGATGATAGATAAACCAGATTTTTTTCAGCACCTGGATGCGCTGCAGCTTGCGAGTGGTATTGTAATAAAAGATGTTGCTTCCCTGTTAGAGGCATTGCGGAACCGGGTTGATTTCTTTCATACCAATGGTTGCCGGGTATCAGATCATGGTTTGGTGCAGATGCCTGGAAAGTTGA
>JBKJPR010000409.1:0-4442 GCA_046594275.1 Sediminibacterium sp. | reverse complement strand
TTTTATGGTAATGGACCCCTTGGATGGCCAGATAAAAGCGTGGGTGGGGGGAATTGATTTCAAAACATTCAAATACGACCATGCTAATCCAAATACCAAACGGCAGGTAGGTTCTACCATCAAACCCCTGTTGTACAGCCTGGCCATTGAAGAAGCCGGCTTTACACCCAATACCACGGTATACGATAACCAGCAGAGTTTTGGCGCCTATGGAATGGTGCCCGCCACAACAAAAACATGCACGGGTAATGCTATGCCCATGGCCCTGGCACTCGCTAAATCCCGTAACTGCGCAACTGCCTATATTATGAAGCAACTGGATAGCGATGGTGGTAAAGGCGCCCAACGCTTTATCGATTTTTTACGCAAATGCGATCTACAGGCTAAACTACAGGCCTATCCCTCTATTGCCATCGGCGCGTGTGAAATCTCTTTGTTTGAAATGATGCAGGGATACAGCATGTTTCCAGGCCGCGGCTTCAATGCTAAACCGATGTACATCACCCGCATTGAAGACAGGAACGGGAATGTATTGGCTACTTTTACACCCCATCGTAAAGAAGTAATCAGTGAAGTAACTGCGTATTCTGTAATAAAAATGATGGAAGGTGTTTTGCAACACGGTACAGGAGCCGGCATCGGGCAGTATAACCTACCCGGTGGTTTGGAAATGGCTGGTAAAACGGGTACTACTAATGATAACAGTGATGCCTGGTTTATGGGGTACACACCACAATTAATGGCCGGTGGCTGGGTAGGCGCCGATGACCGGATAGTACACTTTAATACCCAAAGCAAAAATGGTGAGGGTGGGCGCGCCGCTATGCCGATATGGGCCTATTTTATGAAAAAGGCGCTGGCAGATCCCAATTGTGGATTAGATACCAAACTCACATTTGTAAAACCCGATGTGATGACCAATGATATCTTTATAGATTATATGAACGGAAACACACCTGTTTTGGGAGGAGAAGGAGAAGATGTGGGTACCGGCAGCTCTAAAGACTATGAAGTGCCCAAGGATATTAAGATTGAAGATTTTGGAGGAGAATCAGACATAAGATTACAGGATTTAAAGACCGTTCCTATAAAGCCTTTAGAAACTAAGCCGGGTGACAAAACAACCATTCCCATCCTTACTCCAAAAGCCATATTTCCCCCACCGGTCAGGAAAAATAAAAAAGATAGCCTGTAACAACCAAATCCGAACCTTATTTTATTCGCACAGGCAACGCCTTGCCATCCGGATGACTCTATATAACAGGAGGAGAAATATTCCTAACCTGCTAATAAAGAGCCATGCAAAAATATTTATTCAAACCGGCTGTCTTTTTATCCCTGTTTATCCTCCTGCAATCCTGCACGAAAGAATCCGCACATAATTCGATCCTTAAAGAGGTTACTATTGATGCTACTATCCTGGCCGGCACAGATTATGAACTTAGTTTAGCGCCTTTTGGGGATGATGATAATATTGCCACCATAATACAACAAGCCCGTCATTTTTCTGTAAGCCAGTTAGAGAATTTATCTGATGTATTTAACCCTGTATACTACTATGTTCCAAATTCCAAAATAACGGGTATGGATAAGGTAGTTCTTGCAATCAGTAAGAACCCCGACTGCAAAAGATTCAATAGGGATTCCACCATTATAACCATCAATTTCACCATCAAGTGATTTAATATCCAATATCCAACCGGAATTAAATTACGCCGCAGATCAGTTAGCTGTGATCTGCGGTATTTTTTTGCGGTGATAGTGAGACCTGAATCGTCATTCGTAGAAAACGCAGGCCTTCCAACTAACTAGTCACAAATACTTTTCTTCTATCACCTTCTTATGATGCAGCATGTGCCCAAAGATAATATAGCCAACTGCATTCGCTGTTACGGGCAGATTGCTGGCAACGCCTTCTTCTGATAACTGTGCTTCGCTGAGCGATTGTATAAGCAGGTCTGTAGATCTGCGTAAGGCAATAAATTCTTCTTTGATAGATGTAAAACTCCGGTTATTAGCCAGGGAATGTTCAGCATACAAATTCTCATCAAAAGATGCGAGTGGCGTTTTGTCTTTGCGGGCAATGCGCAGTAAGCGGTACGACATGATCCTTTCAGTATCTACCACATGCTGCAATAATTCTTGCAAAGTCCATTTACCGGGAGCATAACGGAATGCTGCTTTTTCTTCAGGAAGATTGCTGTAGAATGAGACCAGGGAACTGGAATACTTCTTAGCCGCATCCGAAAGGCTGTCGGTATTTACCTGTGAAATATATTTTCCAAAATAGGGAGGAAATTCAATGGCCTGGGGTCTTGGCATCAGAGTTTGGTTTTGGTGATGGGTTGAATCCTGTTATTCTTTAGGGGTTCTTTTGCCACCATAATTGCCTTACTGGTATCGGCGGATTCTACCGCAAGGTAGGCATTGATAATGCCGCCAGTACGACTTAATAGATTAAAAGGGATGGTTTCATCCTTAGAGCCGGGTTTGATACTCGGAATAGCCGCCGAAGGTTTTACAACAGATTGCTCAATTATTTTCTTTACCTGTACGGCAGACAAGTCAGGATAATATGAACGGATCAAAGCAGCTAAGCCGGAAACAATGGGCGTAGACATACTGGTTCCTTTTAAATTGGCGTAATTATCCTTGCCGGGAACGGTTGAATATATTTTCACGCCCGGCGCAAATACATCTACCTGCTCTTTCCCGTAATTGCTGAAATCGGCTGTTACACTGCCTGAAATTTTCGGATCACTGCTGGCGCCCACCGTGATAAAATTAGTGGCATGGATGTTCCATTGCTTCAGCCAGGGATTAGGAAAGTTTTCTTTCACATCCAGGTTGGCGCTTTCATTACCTGAAGCATGCACGATCAATACGTCATGGAGCTCGGCATATTTTACAGCGCTGTCAACCCATGTTTTTTGCGGTGAAAAAGATTTGCCAAAACTCATATTGATCACTTTCACGCCATTATCCACTGCATAACGGATGGCCAGCGCTACATCTTTATCATATTCATCGCCATCAGGCACTACACGAAGCATCATAATACGAACATTATCAGCTACTCCGTCTATACCAATACCATTGTTACGCTCTGCTCCTATCAGCCCGGAAACATGGGTGCCATGTTTGGCGCTGTTGGCGGGTCCCATCACATCATTATTGCCGTAAAACCTGTCGGCAAGACTGTAGTAATTGTCTTTCACAATATCTGCCCGGAGATCAGGCAGGGGAGATTCTTTTGATTCAAAAGCGGCTTTCTTGCCTTCCACATATTCATCCAGGTCAGAAATAGTGCTGGTATTTTTTTCATCAGCCTCTATGCCAATCATTTTCATGCAGGTGAGATAACCGAATTTGGCTTCTTTGCCCATCCTGGAACTAGGCTGGAATTTTTCCAGTTTTTCACAGGTGTATTCATCCATACCCATTTCCTCGCGTAATACTTTATCGTGGCGTTTAATTGCTTTGGCGGTCACTTCCACAAATAAGAGTTCCACCTGTTCGTCTGTTGTAAAATTCAATTGATCCGATGCTTTTTTCCAAAGCAGGAATTCGTCCTTATCTGTTGTGCCAAGCTCACTCGTATCTACCTGTTTGCCTGCGAACTTGTTTTTCAGGTGATGGAAGATCCTTGACCTTTCATCCGAAGCTTTAACTACATTACGACCGTCCTTACCCCCCAGAAAATTCCAGCCATATACATCATCAACATAACCGTTGCCGTCATCATCAATGCCATTGCCGGGAATTTCTTTTGGATTGCGCCATAAGATATTTTTCAAATCCTCGTGCGTTGTATCAACACCAGAATCGAGTACTGCTACGATAACGGGTTTGGATGTTTTCTTTTTATCCCTGAGAAAAGTGTATGCCTGGTTTAAACTGATACCATAAAAAGAATCCTGTGCATAGTCGAGGAGATGCCATCCTTTGGGTACCTCATATTGGGCATTACCCTGATAGAAGAATAGTGGCAATGCCACGATGGCTAAAACAATCCCACGATGCATCATTGTGTACATTTATCTTATCTGCAAAATTGCGGAATGATAATGATAATTTAACCATAATTGGCCAGTTTTATGAAAATGTTAAGGGTGATCGCTAATTACTGGGCAGACACTGTATATTCCATTGCAGGAGGGACTAACAGATTAAAACGCATGATAATCTGTTAAATCGTAGCATATAGAGGAGGGAATTGGGTTTGACAAACAAAATAGGGCAACATCCTTTGGCTAAATGGCACTGTCTTAAAGAACACAGCAATACTAAACAAGCAACATGGTACTAACTCCTTTATAGCTTACTGACACATCTAGTCGCCTGCCCATATGATAATTGGCAAATGAAAATTCAATTTTTAAAGAGCTTCTTACCTGTGTAGTTGTTTGCCCTTCCCTTGGTTCTTCCAGTTTTGCAGACCT
>JBKJPR010000385.1:0-3029 GCA_046594275.1 Sediminibacterium sp. | reverse complement strand
GTTTTAATAACATAATTATCGCGTCCCCCGGGCAATGCATAAGGCCCGTAACGGTAAAATACACCCCCGCCTATACCCAGGTAAAACAACCGGATGTTAACCCGGTAAATATTGTTTACCTGTAACCCGGTTTCAAACAGTCCTTTTTCTGCTGTTTTGAATGGAATATTTGTTTTTGCCGCCTGCGGCGATATATTACCAAAACTTATGTTCTGCACCAGAATAAACTCCGGTCTGAAAGCCGGGTTGCGTGGTTTAAGCAGCAGGTTCTCAAAATTATGCTGTAGGAAAAGGCTTACGCTCCTACTGGCAGCAAACTCATATATACCCACAGTTTGAAAGGTATTAGCAACATACAAGGACCGGTTTTGTCCACCGGAAGTTTTGGCGTTGAAAAGATAACTATAGGGAACGGTTCCCGAAATATGGTTTGCATCCAACTCCAGTGATGTTAGCCCCAGTTTTTTCAGCCGGAACGATTGGTTAAACTGCAGGGCAAACCGGGTATAAGTCAGGTCCCCCTGCAAAACACCTTGCAGGCCCTTGGTCAATTGCACCATTAATTGCGTCCTGGCAATTCCGGTGGGCAGTTTACTCCGACCGATCCTGGTATAATTTTCACCCCTGGTAAAACGCAGCCCGATGCCCGCTTCGGTATTGATATACTTCCTGCCTACGGGGCCGGGAGGATACGCCAGATCGTATAAGGCAGGTTGTCTTTCTTCATTCAATAACCAGGCATCGGCCTGTAACGATGGTATGGGCCGGGTAGTGAAACTGAATTTCCATTCCTGCAGGCTGTCCATACGGCTGGCGTACAAATTGCGCAAGGATTGCCCGGATAAAACATGATCGTTTTGTTTAAAAAATAATAGGTTGCCCGGTTCTTCCAGGTCCTGCCTGAAAGAAAAACGGAAATGGGTATTGGTTCGTGCACTGCTTGTAAACGTCAGGTTACCGCCATATTTCCAGGCATGGTCACCAGTACCATAGCCGGTATTCAAACCCGCTGAAAACCATTTGCTGAATAATGGATTTGTCTGGAACCCGATTCCCACACGCAGCTTTTCATAGCTGTTTACGCCCGACAATATATCTTTCAGGGGAATATCTATTTTACCGGCGGGTATGGCCTGCAGCCCGGCGATTTCTATTAATGAGTTCATGGTATTAAGGGCAACAAGCACTTCTTTGGGCAGCATGGCATAGGTTTCATATGTTGCTTTTTCTTTTGCCTGCAGGGTATCGGTACGCAAACTATCCCAGTGCCTGTCTGTATGTTTGCCCGCACCCGATACAAAATCAATGCCCACATCCGAAAAGCTTTTCACTGGGAACAGGCTGTCAAAAGTAACATGACTGATATAACTCCGCGCGTTCCAGTAAACAAAAGCAGAATCCTTCTTTATCTCTTTATACGATATTCTTGTATTGAGCTGGGCGGGAAACCATCGTGCATTCACACGTTCATACTTTTGCTGAAGCAGAAAATCCATAATGCGTGCCTTACCATCTGCGGGTGTGGCAATTATGTTTTCTATGGCATATCCATCCGTATTAATGTAAAGCGTTCCTTTTAATCCTTTGAAATTTTTTCCTCTCTGCGGTTCAAAACTAATCACGTAAGTGGAATCTTTTTCATGGGGAATCATTTCCCGCAGGTTGAATTTATACATACTGATACTGCCATTGATTAAAGGGTTTGTATACTCTTCATCCAGCATTTTTATATAATCCTGGTAAAATCCAAATACCTGGAAATCGGCACTGGTAAAACTAAAGGAAGGATTTTTCATTCCGGATACACGCGTAGCCAGAACGGTTTCGCGCGACAGGCCGGGAGAGCGGTAAATACGCTCGGTATAAGATTCTGTCAGAAATAAATAATTATCCTTCATCCGCCTGGAAATGATAGAGTCCATCCCGGTACCGGATGTATCCGGTTTATGTTTGGCACGGTACTTAGCGAACCGGGCTGAATCCCTGCTGCTTTCCCGGCCCCCCATCTGCTGCGTTACGCTCCACAAATAGGGTTCGGCCCCCATTGCCGCAACAGTATAGGCATGATAGGAAAAAGAAGGCTGTTTATACGGATCGTTTCTTTGCCTGTTCTCCTGGGCCAGTTTAATAATGCGATGCGCCGGATTAAGCCCTGAACTTACCACTACTTCATTCAATGCCGCATTATTGCGCTGTAAAAATATCAACATTGTGGTATCCTTTTTACCGGCATAGCTGGGATACTGCGACAGGTATCCCACGTGGCTTACCTGTAAAGTAGCAGGGGCCACTATCCTGTTCAGTGAGAAACGCCCGTCAATATCTGTTACGGTTCCCTTCTGGGTATGCTGAACCTGTACGCTGACAAAGGCAAGCGGTACATGACTGGTAGCATCCACCACCGTACCGGTTATAGTTTGGGCATGACCCAGATAGGGGGTAATGAGGAGGCAGATGACTATTAAAAGGTATCGCATGTATGATTAATTCAGATTCTTTATCCATCTGTGGGCATGAACTAATGCTATACACACAAAAAAGAGTGCCGGGTTGCCCCGGCACTCTTTTTCTATACCATTTTATTGATTGATTAATAAAGATAGTTCAGCGCTGTTTTGTCATTGGCGTTGAATGGGCGGTTTGCACCGCTGCTAATACAGGCCAGCATGAAGGAATTAGGATCCGGGCCAGCAGGTGTTCCCGGAATAAGGATGGCCCCAACAGTGGAAGCGCCTTCATTAGAAGTAGAGCCGCCACAACTATAAGAACGGTCCATATAGTCTGTATGACGGAAACCAATACAATGCCCCAGTTCATGCGCAAAAATGGTAGCCGCATAATTTATAAATGTGGTGGTAGTGCCCGACCCGATGGCGCGGGTATTTACTTTAATCAGGTTATAAGGGTCGCCGCCTGCAGTGGGGAAACCGGCAGAAGCCAGGTAACTGCCACTAGCCCTGTCGAAGGTGATATTGGCGCCACTGCTCACACGCTGCAATGTAACCTGCAGGTTCTCTGCATTATAGCGC
>JBKJPR010000149.1:0-6534 GCA_046594275.1 Sediminibacterium sp. | reverse complement strand
AGAATGCTGATGATCTCAGGCCCCGAATATACATCCGTTCTGCAGGCAAGGGGCTTTATTGATGAAATAGAAAAATTTAAAAAGGATATAGCCTGAGCCTCCGGCATCATTTTAGTTACATTGCCCCAATGCAAAATAGATAATGGCAAATACAACGATCGTTCCCAAACAACCGCCGCCCATTTTTTTGGCGCCGTAGCCTGCAATTAATGCTCTTACTAATTTATTCATGGGTAAAAATTTTTTCTTTACTGTTAAAATAATCATGCCATAAGGAAAGTCTGGAGTCAGGAGTCCGGAGTTAGGAGTTAGGAGTCCGGAGTCTGATATCTTAACTCCAGACTCCTAACTCCTGACTCCTAACTCACGGCTCCCAACGGATAAAACCCATAGTTTTCTAGTTTATTTGCCGTCTTTGGTACTGAAATTGCTCTACGGCTACTAATACCTATTTTTACAACCAAAACCAAAGGACAACTGAATCGTTTCTTCAAAATATTACGCCGTACATTTCTTATTCTTATCGCTCTGATCCTGTTGGCCTTTATAGCTATTCAGACGGGGTTCGTACAGAATTGGCTGGCAGGCATCATTACCGGCCGTTTATCAAAAGCCCTGGATACAGAAGTAAGCATTAAAAAGGTAAGTTTTGCCCTGTTTAACAGCCTGAACCTCGAAGGTACACTCATTCGTGATAAACAAAAGGATACAGTACTTTATGCTGGCCAGTTTAAAGTAAGGATCACCGACTGGTTTTTCCTTAAAGACAAGGCTGACCTGAAATTTATTGGACTGGAAGATGCATTGATCAAAACAAACCGGAAAGATTCTGTCTGGAACTACCAGTTCATTGTAGATTATTTCAGGTCGCCCGCCCCAAAAAAAGAAAGTGGCGGGATCATCCTCAACCTGAAAAAAGTAGACTTTAAAAACGTTCATTTCATCAAAAACGACCTCTGGGCCGGGGAGCGCATGGATATCAGCATGAGCAGCTTCCTCTTAGATGCAGAGAACATTGATTTGCCCAGGAATCTTTATGCAATTAATGATGTTTCCATAGACAACCCCTATATTATCATCCAGGGCCTTACACCCCTGCGCGCCTCATTTCTTCAAAAACAGAACCGCCCCGGCATAGATAGCGGTATGTATTTTAACGAGGGCAATATGTTGTTACTCATAGGTAAACTGAAGATCAATAATGGCAGCATTTTTCTTGACAGTGATACAGGCAAACCCTCTCCGTATTTTGATGGCAGGCATATACAACTCAGTAAACTGAACGGGACCTTCGACAATATCAGTTTTATAAAGGATACATTAAAGGCCAATGTAGATCTCGCGGTAAAAGATCGTTCGGGGTTGGAACTGAAAAAATTAAAGACAAACTTCAAGCTTACCCCGCAGCTCCTGGAACTGTCAAAGCTTGACCTGCAGACCAATAAGAGCCGGCTGACTAATTATTTTGCCATGAAGTTCAAAGATTTTAATAAAGACTTCGGGCATTTTAGCAGCAGGGTGATAATGGATGCACATTTTAAAAACGCGCGGGTAAACAGCGACGATATTGCTTACTTCGCCCCTGAACTGCGAACCTGGAAAAGAGAAGTGATGTTGAATGGCAATTTCCATGGAAAGGTAGAAGACTTTGTGGTCAACAATTTATCTGCAAGGATAGGCGCTACCACCAATATCAGTGGTACATTAAGCATGAAAGGCCTGCCCGATATAAACACCACACGGATAAACCTGAGCAATGGCGCTTTACAAACCAATTATTATGACTTGGGTGTATTTATCCCCTCTTTGAAAAATATCAATTCTCCCAATCTCGCAGCGCTGGGCACGATTATTTACAGGGGTAATTTCAACGGCACCATCAATAATTTTGTCACTGCCGGTACATTCAGTACGAAGTTGGGGGGCCTGAAAACCAATGTGAGTTTACAGATACCCCGAAAAGGTGATCCCACGTATACGGGTGGCATTGAAACCATCCGCTTTAATATGGGCAAATTCCTGAATGACGACAAACTGGGCCTGGTTAACTTTAAAGGGAAGATCACGGGCAGCAGTTTTAATATTAATAAGCTGAAAACAACATTAGAAGGAAAGATATCCTCCCTGGAATATAATAACTACACATATACCAATATTATCACTAATGGGACCTTTCAAAAAAAGTATTTCAAAGGCGAAATAAAGATAGATGACCCAAATCTTGATTTCACGAGTAATGTTGAGATCGATCTTTCCGGACAACTCCCCCGTTTCAATATAGTGGGCGATCTCGTACAATCCAACCTGAAAGCGCTGAACATATTTAAGGATACGAAAGATTCAATACAGCTCACTGGTTTGCTTGATGTAAATTTTACCGGAACAACCATTGATAACTTCCTGGGGACAGCAAAATTTTTAAACGCAACCATTATAGATGGGTCCACTAAACTCAGTTTTGATTCATTGAATCTCACATCTGCCTATATTGATTCAGTCAAATCATTGCATATTGGGAGTAATGATTTCAATGCCACTATATCCGGCAAATTCAGCATCATAGATCTGCCGGCCAGTTTCCAGGGTTTTTTAAATCACTACTATCCTACTTATATCAAACCGCCCAAATCCATACCACAAAACCAGCAGTTTTCTTTTGTGGTCAATACAAATTTTATAGAGCCTTATATAAAATTATTCAGCAACAAGATTACCGGCTTTAATGACGCTAACATATCAGGAACGGTTGATACCCGTAATAACCAGTTGGGGCTTGTTGCCAGGATACCCTTCGGTAAATTCAAGAATTTCAGTTTTTCAGGTCTTGACTTATCCGGGAAAGGAAATATAGATACACTGTCGCTGTATGGCACGATCAGCAGCATCCAGGCAAGTGACAGCCTACGGTTTCCTAATACCAAACTTCATATCGTTTCTTATAATGACCATTCTGAGGTATCCATTAAAACGAGTGCCGATAATACATTGAACGATGCCGATCTCTATGCGGATGTATATACCTTATCGGATGGTGTGCGGGTACAGTTCAGGCCCTCCTCCTTTGTATTGAATGAAAAGAAATGGAACCTTGAAAAAAGCGGCGAGCTGATCGTTCGTACACATTTCGTTCAGGCTCAGAATATAAAATTTACGCAGGGCTTCCAGGAGATAACGGTAGAGACTGCTGAAGAAGATGGAGGTAATACCCAAAACCTGATCGTAAAACTGAAAAATGTAATCATGGGTGATCTTGCTTCACTCTTTTTCAAGAACCCCAGACTGGAAGGCATCACATCAGGCAGTATCGTATTAAAGGATTTTTTTGGGCAATTCAATGCAATAGCAGACCTGAAAGCAGAACAGTTCAGGCTTGACGATGACTCGATAGGCCTGGTGAATATTAAAGCCAGCTATAACAGCAAAACCGGGGAAATACCATTTACGGTGGAATCGCCGAATGAGGGATATAAATTTCTTGCCAAAGGCAATTATAACCTGAAGGATTCAACAGGCACTTCATTTAATACTGATATCCAACTCGACAATTCGCGGATCGATATACTGCATAAATTCCTAAGTAATATTTTCACAAATATCAGTGGCCAGGCAACAGGCAATCTGAATATCAGTGGTAACCTGAACAGGCCCGATCTGTTTGGAAAGATCAAGCTGCGGAATGCCGGAATGAAAGTGAACTATTCGCAAGTGTACTATACGATAGATTCAGCGGATATCAATTTTGAAAAAGATGGAATTGATTTTGGAAGATTCAATATCCATGACCGCTATAAAAATACAGGAACAGTAAGGGGCAAACTGTATGAGAAAGGCTTCAGGGACATGCGGTTTGACTTTGACCTTTCTACTGATAAACTGCTGATGCTGGATACAAGATCATCAGACAACCAGCAGTTCTACGGCAAAGCGATTGGCAGGGCGAATATGAACTTTACCGGTCCTGCATCAAATTGCCATATGACCATCGTAGCAGAATCGAACGACAGCTCACATATTTATATTCCTAACTCAATTACCAGGGAAAGTGGGTCGGCGGATTTTATTGTATTCAAACAGTATGGTACTGAAATGGCGAAGGAAGGCAGTAACAGTATTCTTGATCTTACTGTTGATCTTGAACTCACCGTTAACGACAATGTCATGATAGATGTGATACTGGATGATCTTACCGGCGATGTGATCAAAGCGGTGGGAAACGGGAAGTTGAAAATAAGAGCAGGCACAACAGAACCGTTGAATATACGCGGACGGTATAATATTGAACGGGGCAGTTATGTGTTTAATTTTCAGGGATTGATCCGCAAACCTTTTGAACTCCTTCCAGATGCCGGTAATTTTATCGAATGGACCGGTGATCCTTTCAGTGCCGATCTGCACGTTGATGCTCAATATACAGCAGAACGCGTAAGCCTCAGCGAACTGGTGAGCAATCTCACCTTAAGCCCATCCGTAAAAGGTTACCGTGGTGATGTATATGTAATTGCACAACTGAGACAAAAATTAAGCAAACCTGACATTAAATTCAGGTTAGACTTTCCGCAGGGTAGCCCGGTGAAATCGGATAACGAATTCACACAATACCTCAACCGCCTGGAAAAGGATCAGAACGAAATATTGAACCAGGTAGCTTTCGTGATCCTGTTCAACTCCTTCGCGCCACCCGGCGGTGGAGGTGGAACCGGCGTGAGTCCTTATGCGATCACCTCGCTTGGCTTTAATACGGTATCACAACTTTTGACAAAAAGCGTAAACAAAGTATTGTCGAATCTTCTTTTCCGGATCACCGGTGATAAAAGCCTGCGTTTTGATATAGGCACCAGCGTATACAGCAGCGCCAACATTCTCGATCCCACTGCCAATGCTAATAAATTTGACCGTACCAGAGTGGACCTGAAATTCAGCCGCGCATTTGCCAATGACAAGATCATTGTAACACTGGGAAGCGATATAGATTTTAACCTGGGCAGTTCTGCTATACAAAGCGGCAACACCCAATGGTTACCCAATGTTAATGTAGAATTCATTTTAACGAGGGACAGGAAACTGCGGCTGATCATATTCAACAAATCAAGCCTTGACCTCAATGGTTCCAGCTTCGGGCTCCGTAAGAGGCAGGGTGTGAGTATTTCTTACCGGAAAGATTTTGAGAAACTGTTTGGCAACAAAGAAAAGGATATCGAGTTCAAAGCGCCCGTTGACTCTGCTATTAATAAAGGAAATTAGATATATTATTCTTTCCACGCAAAGTGGCAATAGTGTCCTTGTTCCTTGTTCTGCGAAGCCGTGTTTGTGTCCCCACAAACACCACCCAGCAACCGAACTGATATATTATTCTTTCCACGCAAAGAGGTAATAGCGCAGAATGAAGCAAAGTTTCCTTCGCTCCTTGTTACTCTGTTCCTTGTTCATCTGTTCAATATTCAATTACGGCAAGATTGCTTTCGGCACCATCTTACATCCTTTCATTTTATACACATAAAAAAAACGCACAATTCCTCCACTCCTTTTTTGATTGATTACTGTTGGAGCTTCAATGCTAGTAAAATACCGGCCATAGGCTTCTATCACATTCAAAGGCAGGTTAGAAGGAACAATGGCATAGGCATCATCACCTAAGTGCAGGGACTCTCTCTCTTTATTCAGCCAGGCAAACTTATGCAGGTCTTCTAATTTACCAATACCGATCACTGGCAATCCAGATTCACGTGCTGTATAAAATTCAAGATGCCCCCCCGGAAACCATTTATCAACAATGATCGGAGAATTCGCGCGCATCTTACCACTTCTGACATTCGCCTGGTCCAGCCATGCAAATCTTTTACTGAATTCTTTCCAGCCAGACAGATCGAGTGTGGGACAATACTCTCCATAGTTCTGCAGATCCTGACTCCCAAAATTCCTGGGCGACAGCCTTGTCAATCCCACCCCAGCAATCAGTGCAATGATCACCAGGGTAGCTGCCGCTTTAATAAATCCCGGTATTATTTTGAAGGAGCGCTGTTCCAGGTATAAAGCGGCTACAAAAAACAATGGAATATAACCCGGGCCGCTCCAATGTGGCAAAGTAGGATTGGTTAAGGATATGCTCCAGAATATAAGTATCATCGGGATGCTCATACATAATAACCATACCGATGCTTTCTTCCTGTTGAACCGGATACCTCTGCGTAACATGCTGATCAATGAAATTACGATCACTATAAAAATAACCGGGTTCTGGTAAACAAACTCTCCGCCTATTTCTCTCCCCAGCATATCCCATTGAATGCTGGTATGCGTTACGCGGTCGGAATGATAACGGTAGGTAATAAAATCATTGACCACATTCCAGTATACAATGGGCAATACACAAAGCGCTGTTACCGCCACACCCGCATAGAGCCGCCAGTTCAACAACCATTTTATACGTGTAATGATAAGGAACAATCCAAATCCTGCCCATAAATACAAACCATGCACTTTACACAAAGTGGCCAGTCCGATCATTAATCCCAGCAATAACCATATACTTAATTT
>JBKJPR010000145.1:0-2921 GCA_046594275.1 Sediminibacterium sp. | reverse complement strand
AAAGATAGAAATGGATATCCGTGTATTCGTTTCCAGCAATACACTTTTATGGGATGCTACGCGCAGTGGGGACCTTTCTGAAGAATTATATCATCGCCTGAATGATTTCAATATCGTAATCTCACCTTTACGGGAACGGAGGGAGGAAATTGCAGACCTGGTGAATCATTTCCTGAAAATGAATAATGACAGCTTGGATACCAGGATCAAAGGCGTTAGCCCGGAAGCCATGACCGCTTTAAAGGAACATGCCTGGTACGATAATATCCGGGAACTGAAAAACATAGTCCAAAAAGCCGCGTTGCAATGCAATGGCAATTATATAGGCGTGGGCTGCCTTCCCGTTGAATTTTCGTGCGGGAAGCTGGTGCCAGAAGACGGGAAAATGTAAAACCCGCTAAAAGCGGGTCAGGAATTCATATATCAGTAAAGGAAACAGTCAAAAAATTATGAAAGTATTTCAGGAGAAAAATGAACCAAATGACATTTTTGAAATGCTTCCCAAGGCGATTTCTGTTTTAAAGAAAAACATCATCCGTCCCTTTTCTGGTATCAGCCTGGCCGAAAAATATACCCATGAACGGCCCCCGCTTCGTGCCGAACTTTTTAGTGCAGCGCAGATCGAAGTATTTGCAAAAAAATTAGCAAAAAAACATATTCTTATTTCCGCGCAACCTTCAGAACAGTTACTGAAGAGGCTTGCCGAAAATGAGGATGCATTACTGGAAGTACATGCCTTGCTGACTGATTCTGTTAAATCTAATCATAGGATCGTGCCGGCAGGAGAATGGCTGCTCGATAATTTTTACCTGATTGAGGAGCATATATATACCGGAAAAAAGCATTTGCCAAAAGGATATAGTAAAGGGTTGCCACAATTGCAAAAAGGCGCTTCTGCCGGGCTGCCAAGGGTATATGATATTGCAGTAGAAATTATTTCGCATAACGATGGGAGGGTGGATCTAAGCAGTCTCTCAGGGTTTGTACAGGCTTACCAGTCAGTAACTTTTCTGAAACTGGGAGAATTATGGGCCATCCCCATCATGCTAAGGTTGGCGCTTATTGAAAATCTTCGCCGACTTGCCATACAGGTAGCCATTGATATCACTTATAAAAACCTGGCCAATTACTGGGCGGATGAAATGATCAACGCAGCGGAACAGGATCCAAAAAACCTGATACTGGTCATTGCCGATATGGCAAGATCCAAGCCGCCGATGGTAAGTTCTTTTGTAGCAGAACTGACAAGGAAACTGCACGGCAAGGGATCCGCTCTTGCATTACCACTTACCTGGATAGAACAAACCCTGGCAGAGATCGGTACCACCAGCAATGAGCTGGTTAACCAGGAAAATCAAAAACAGGCAGCAGACCAGATATCAATCAGTAACAGCATCGGCAGCCTCAGGTTTTTGAGCAGTAATGACTGGCGGGACTTTGTAGAAAATACCAGTATTGTTGAGCAAACGCTATCACTTGATGTAACCGGCGTATATCCTGCCATGGATTTTTTTACCAGGGACCATTACCGGCATGCTGTTGAAAAGATTGCGAAGAGCAGTGTGATGTCGGAAAAAGAGATCGCTACTTTTGCGGTAAAACTTTCCACTGAAAGTTTTGAAAGAAAAGAAGCTGATCCTGCCAAGTGGCATGTAGGATATTACCTGGTTGATAAAGGAGAATGTGAAGTGGAAAAATATGCATCGATGAAAACATCGCTTGCAGAAACTTTGCGTAAACAGTTTAACAGGATTCCTTTAATCGGGTATATCGGTTCTATTATACTCTTCACTTTTTTATTTAGCTGGCCTTTATGGAACAGGATACACAGGGAATATTTGATCGAATGGTGGGATGTATTGGCCTTCGGGGTTATTGTATTAAGTACCAGCCAGCTTGCTTTAACGGTAACTAACTGGTTAGCCACATTAATTGTAAGACCTTTCCTGTTGCCAAGGATGGATTTTTCCAAAGGGATACAGGAAAAATTCTCTTCCCTGGTAGTGATACCGACTATGCTTAATTCAGTGGCCGGTATAGCGAAACTGGTGGAGGGGCTGGAAGTCCGTTTCCTCGCCAACAGGGATGAACATTTATATTTTGCCCTGTTAACCGATTTTAAAGATGCGGTGGATGAACATATGCCGGGTGATGAGGCATTGCTTCTTACTGTAAAGGACAGGATACTTGAACTGAATAAAAAATACGGGAGGCCACGCAATGATACCTTCTTTCTTTTTCACCGACCCAGGCGATGGAACAAACATGATAAGATATGGATGGGTTTTGAAAGGAAGCGGGGTAAACTGGGCGAACTTAATGCACTCTTACGCGGTCGCGGTAAAGAGAATTTTTCGGTAATAGTGGGGGAGGAAGATGTGTACCGTAAAATAAAATACATCATCACGCTGGATACAGATACACAGTTGCCCAGAGATGCCGCATGGAAAATGATCGGCACGCTGGCCCATCCATTGAACCACGCGCTGTATTCAGAAAAAAAACAACGTGTGGTACAGGGGTATACTATCCTACAGCCAAGGGTTTCAAACAGTTTGCCGGGCGAAGGTAGTTCCCTATATGCCCGCTTACACGGTAATGAACCCGGTACAGATCCCTATACCAGGGCCATTTCAGATGTGTACCAGGATCTGTTCCAGGAAGGGTCTTTTATTGGTAAAGGTATCTACGACTTAGATGAATTTGAGCAGGCTCTCCATAACCGTTTTCCTGATAACCGGATATTGAGCCATGATCTGCTGGAAGGTTGTTATGCGCGTGCCGGATTGATAAGTGATATTCAGTTATATGAAGAATATCCTTCTTCCTACCAGGATGATGCAAAAAGACGCCACCGGTGGATTCGTGGCGACGCGCAGATTGCACAATGGATATTTCCTTTTGTGCGGGGCTTTGATAAA
>JBKJPR010000437.1:0-14859 GCA_046594275.1 Sediminibacterium sp. | reverse complement strand
ATTGAAATTTTCGGTAAGGAATTTTTCCATATCCTCCTTTGTATTCTGCGCAGCAAAAGATTCGTAAAAAGTTTCTGCACTGATATCTGCGATCAGTTCAGCATCTGCTGTAGTGGCGGTTCTAATATAGATATGGTTCATCGGCTAAAAATTATACACCCGTCTTTTCGATGAGTGAGGTTGCCAGTAGGCCCACAAAACTACATAGAAGAGATCTGATGATCGATTGGCAGATATTCAATGCGATATTTGTTATGAGCTAACGTCATGAAGTTTCTCCTCGTTCCTCGTCAAAATGACCGCTCACAAAAATTATTAATTATTATTTATCAATTACTAATTAATTCCACCACCATCGCACTAGCCCCACCTCCCCCATTACAAATTCCCGCGGCACCGATCTTTCCACCATGTTGTTTCAGTACATTGATCAGGGTAACAATAATTCTTGCACCACTGCAACCTAATGGATGGCCAAGCGATACTGCCCCGCCATGTACATTTACGGTAGCGGGATCGAGTTTCATTTTCTGGATATTGGCAATACCTACCACAGCGAATGCTTCATTCAGTTCGGTAAAATCTATATCACTCATTTGCAGGCCCGCCTTGGCCACCGCTTTCGGAACAGCCAGTGAAGGTGTGGTAGTAAACCATTCCGGCGCCTGTTCGGCATCTGCATAGCTGCGGATAACAGCAAGAGGCCTGATACCCATAGCCTCTGCTTTTTCTTTGCTCATCAGTACCAGAGCGGCCGCACCATCATTCATGGTAGACGCATTGGCCGCGGTAACAGTGCCGTCTTTGGTAAAGGCAGGTTTCAGTTCAGATATTTTATCAAACTTAACATTGAAGGCATCTTCGTCTTTCGCGAAAAGTATCGGATCACCCTTCCGTTGTGGTATCTCCACAGGAACCACTTCCTCATTAAAATGACCGTTGGCCCAGGCTGCCTGGCTGCGTTGGTAACTTTCAATGGCAAATGCATCCTGGTCCCCGCGACTGATATTACATTCTTTTGCACAGAGTTCGGCGGCATTTCCCATAGCATAGTTATGATATACATCTACCAGTCCATCCCTGGCAAGTCCATCAATCAGGGTCACATTCCCATATTTATTGCCCCAACGGGTATCGGCACTGTAGTAAGGCACATTGCTCATACTCTCCATACCGCCAGCAACAATAATATCTGCATCACCCAATAATATACTTTGCGCGCCTTGTGCGATGGCTTTCATCCCGCTTGCGCAGACTTTGTTTATGGTAGTAGCCACCACGCTATCGGGCAAACCCGCGAACTTAGCGGCCTGGCGGGCGGGCGCCTGGCCGGTATTGGCCTGTATTACACAACCCATTAATACTTCCTGCACATCTGCCGGCTGAATACCGGCCTTAGCCACAGCAGCTTTAATGGCAATGGCGCCCAGTTGGGGCGCTGTAAACCCTTTTAAACTACCTCCAAAACTGCCGATAGGCGTACGAACGGCAGCTACAATGTATACGGTTCTGTTGGTCATTTTTTGGGTTTGAAGGGGCAAAGATAAATGAATTGCGCTAACGGTCGTTAGTTTGCTGCTCAACAGGATATTCCCATGCTAAATACGGGGGTTTCCCCATTTCTTATATGAAATTCGAAGCATAGTTTTACCCGATATAAATGTTTACAAATACTTAATTCCGGCATAGAGGTGTTAGCTATACATTCGCAGGCAAAACATTGAGATCTTAATACAAAAAAAAATGACAACCGATTACATATTGATAGCAGCCTTAAGCCCAGACCCTGAAAATCTGTCCCTTTTCTTCAAAAGCCTGTTCATAATTTTTTTTTTATTGATCATGTTCCTGTCGAAAGATGATAGTAAAAAGGAAATGGAACGCGAGTGACTTAAAGAAAATAGTCAACACATTATTGTGTGGAACCATTATTCACTATGACTTATTAATTATTCATTACTAATTAACTGTATACCCGACTTGGTAAAAGCAATTTTCTGTTGCTTATACAAGGTACCTGTGGTCATCTTAAAGGTCTTCTTACTCATCCCAAAGAAATCATAGATTTCCTGTGGCTCGGATTTATCATGGTATGGCAGATATCCATCATTTTCCTGTAAGAGACGGAGTATCTTCCCCGACTCATCCTCTACTTTCTGGAATCCCGGTTTTCCGAGAACCACATCAATTTTATTATCAGGCCGGATGGTTTTGATAAAACCCTGCATCTTATCACCAATTTGCAAGGTGGTAAATACTTCGTTACTGTGAAGAATGCCTGTATGCTTATTGTTGATGATCATCACATAGCCCAGTTCTGACTGACGATACACAAGCAGGTCAACAATATCTTTTTCTTTTATGGTCAGTGCCTCATTATTCAGCAGCGATTCTATTTTTTCAGTAGCCGCTACCCTGCCGGTCATTTCATCAATATACAATTTCACCAGGTATTCGGCTCCTTCCCGCATACCGCTCAGTTGTTTGGATTTGGGTACAAAAAGGTCCTTCATCAATCCCCAATCGAGGAAAGCGCCCAAACCGGTTACTGATACCACTTTCATTTTCACGATCTCGCCAACCGTAGCTTTGGCTATCTGGGTAGTGGCGATCAATCTGTTATCAGAATCATGGGAAACAAATACACTCAGTTCATCGCCTATCCTGAGGCTGCGGGGGGCGAACCGTTTAGGCAAAAGAATGCCTTCGCCTCCATCATCCAGGTAAAAACCAAAATCCACTTTACGACTCACTTTCAGCGTATTATATTGTCCTACGAGTACCGGGTCCATCTGTTTTGCTTATAGTTAATTGGTACAAAGGTACAATTGTTTCATTTGACGGTTTTGAGAGCCAGGTATCATGGAGAATGTTTATATGTTAGCAACTTTCATCATGCTTCATTCAAACCTTTTGATATTTTGCAAACAGAATGCATAGAACGATCCAAGCAACCGGTTTCCTGACCATATTATTGATATACGCTTCATCCTTTGCACAGAATGTGAACGGGCATTGGTTTGGAGTGGGAATGATACAAACAACAGGTGAATACAACAGCTATTTATCAGAACTCGTTTTGCGACAGAAAGGCAATAAAATATCGGGTGTATTGAATTATTATTTCAAGGACAGCCTTGTTAAAGTAAACCTGACCGGCAGTTTTAATAACCAAACACGCAATTTGAGTATCAATCCATTTCCCGTTATGTATTACCTGTCGCCCACAGCACAAAACAGTATCGATTGTTATATGTCAGGCAATTTCGTACTACTAGCCTCTAAAGCA
This sequence comes from Sediminibacterium sp., assembly GCA_046594275.1. Lineage (GTDB taxonomy): Bacteria > Bacteroidota > Bacteroidia > Chitinophagales > Chitinophagaceae > Sediminibacterium. Next base: position 11,570 of record JBKJPR010000437.1, on the reverse strand, counting down.
GAATCTATATTGACAGGGAGCCTGATGAGTGATGCCCATCATCGATATACCGTTCCAAATATTAACTTTCGACTAAAAAGATCTGATGATACAGCTACTCTCGTGATTAAAAATTATCCAGAAGTGAAACAGGATACAGTAATGGAACCGATAGTATCACTAATACCTGAGACGCAGATGATTGAAGCATTTACGAAAAGGGAGAAGATATTTACAAAAGAAATAGAGATCATCGGTTCTACAATCAGGGTAGAACTGTATGATAACGGCGCAATCGATTATGATTCTGTTTCTTTATTCTTTAATAATAAACTCATTCTTCCAAAGACCAAGCTCGATCACAAAGCCATCAGGCTAACGATCGAATTAGATCCTTCGCTGGAATACAATGAACTCAGCATGTTTGCCGATAACCTTGGCATGATACCACCCAATACAGCAGCGCTTATTGTATATGATGGCAAATTGCGTTATGAAACCTTATTATCCAGCGACCTGAGCAAAAACGCTTCTTTGCGTTTGAAAAGGAAGAAGTGATCCGGAGAGAAATACAGCCGCTGATTCGCAGATTTAGGAGAATGTAATCTGCGAATCAGCGGCTGTATATTTTTCAGCATATAGGGGTATAGCAAAAAAAGCCTTTGGTACTCCACAGCCTATTACTACTTCATGTTTACTTCTACAGTTTACCCAAAGAGTTCAGGCTGTGCATTTTCTTCCCTGGGCTTCTGTTCCCACTCCATTTCAATCGTCTTGCTGAAATCGGTAAGCTTGGCGCCCACTGCTTTCCAGCCCATTATTTCCACCATTTTGGCCACTTTGAATTTAGCTTTCCGTATCTGCTGGCCCCGGCCGGTCTGCACCACCAATATGGGTTGCTCATCGGTTGTTACCGCTTCTAAACGGTTACTGTTTCCCTCCTTAATAAATAAAAACTGTGTTTTGAGTGTAGTAGTTTCTATTTTGAAGCGCTTAATATTATATTGCTGTTTATCATTATCCAGGTATACAGCACTGATTACTTTTTCAGGGTCAAATTTTTCGATTAACATTATTTTTTCCGGTTCAAAGCGTTGTGTGCTTTCTGTATCGGTGAGTTCATACGTACCATCGGTGTAAAATATAATGATCCTCTCATCCTCAAAACTACCCAGGTACTGTCCTTTTTGGTCTGTATTCAAACGACCGAACTTATCATCAAACCATAATTTACGTCCCGCCAATGTACTCTTACCCGCTTCTTTGAGCTTAACGGTCTTGACAGGATACTTGGTTACCTGGTTACCCATACTCCCTCGCCCTTTGATCTCCAGTTCGTCAAAATGAAAATCGAATTCTTTGATCCGCGCTGTGGAGTTCGGGCTCAATATGATCTTCACCACTTCTGCCTCGCCATTGGGATTGGCACTGAAATAATGCATTTTGCTTTTATCCGATCCCTTGCTGAGGTCATATTCTTTATCCCGGGTAATGCCAGTAACATTAAAACGCTTGGCATAGCTTACGCCGGATTTGCCATCGAGATAAATCATGTTATACGTAGTGCGTTCGTCATTCTTCTGAAACACAGCCGCATGAATGATATCCTTACCAATGAATACTTTTTCTGAAACCTTCACCACTTTCATCGCGCCCGCTTTGGTAAAGGAAATAATATCATCGTAATCAGAACATTCGCACAGGAACTCATCTTTTTTCAGACTGGTGCCTATAAAACCTTCTGCGCGGTTGAGGTACAGTTTGGTATTGGCAATGGCCACATGTTTTACCTGAATCGTATCAAACTCTTTTATCTCAGTTTTGCGCTCCCTGCCTTTCCCGTATTTCTTTAGAAGGTTCTCAAAATAAGCCACCGCAAAATCCGTGAGATTGGCCAATTCGAACTTGACCTGTTTAATATCCGCTTCTATTCCCTTGATCTGTTCTATCAGTTCATTAATATCCAGCCTGTATATCCTTCTTACCGGTTTTTCTGTAAGCTTTAAGATATCCTCACGTTCGATGATGCGCTTTAATTTTTTCTTGAAGGGTGAAAAGGCTTCATCTATAGCTTCAATTACTTTATCCCAGGTTGCATGCTTTTTCTCCAGTTCTTTATAAATCTTTTCTTCAAAGAATATCTTTTCCAGAGAGGTATAGTGCCATTTATCTTCTAACTCACTTAACCTGATCTCCAGTTCTTTTTTTAACAACTCTTTTGTATGCTCAGAAGAAACGGTTAGTAATTCATGCACAGTCAGGAACTGCGGTTTATCTGCCACGATGACGCAGGCATTGGGAGAGATGCTTACTTCACAATCCGTAAAAGCATACAGTGCATCAATGGTTATATCCGGAGAGATACCGGGCGCCAGGTCTATCTGTATCTCCACGGCAGCAGCAGTTACATCGATCACTTTTTTGATCTTGATCTTACCCTGCTCATTGGCTTTCGTGATACTTTCCATCAACTGGGTGGTAGTAACCCCATATGGCACATCGCGGATGACCAGTGTTTTTTTATCCAGTTCTTCCACCTGTGCCCTTACCCTAACTTTACCGCCCCGCTTTCCATCATTGTAATTAGCCACATCTATCATACCTCCAGTTTGAAAATCAGGATATAATTCAATTTTCTTTCCCCTAAGACATCTGATGGAGGCTTCAATCAGTTCATGGAAATTATGCGGCAGTATCTTAGTAGATAATCCGACTGCGATACCATCCGCGCCCTGCGCCAGCAACAATGGAAACTTCATCGGTAAAGTAACCGGTTCATTCTTTCTGCCATCATAGCTGAGTTGCCATTCGGTGGTTTTCGCATTGAAAGCCACTTCCAATGCGAACTTCGACAATCGGGCCTCAATATATCTAGACGCTGCAGCTTCATCACCCGTGCGTACATCGCCCCAATTACCCTGTGTTTCTATAAGCAGATCCTTTTGTCCCAGATTCACCAATGCATCCCCGATACTGGCATCTCCATGCGGATGGTATTGCATACTCTGCCCGATGATATTGGCCACTTTATTAAAACGACCATCATCCATTTCTTTCATGGAATGAAGGATTCGGCGCTGAACCGGCTTCAATCCATCTTCAATCGCCGGTATCGCCCGTTCCAGTATCACATACGAAGCATAATCAAGGAACCAATTTTTATATTGCCCCTGTACGCCGGTCTCATTTTCAAATACCCTGTTCTGTTGTTTTTCCTTCGCCATAATGTTATTAACATGCCGCTCCTATCGGAGCTTTTTTTCATGATCTTTTTTCATTGTTCTATTAACATGCCGCTCCTATCGGAGCTTTTTTTCATGATCTTTTTCATTGTTCTATTAACATGACGCTCCTATCGGAGCCTATTTTCATAATCTTTTTTTCATTGTTCTATTAACATGCCGCTCCTATCGGAGCTTTTTTTTATGATCTTTTTTCATTGTTCTATTAACATGCCGCTCCTATCGGAGCTCATTATTATAACCCCGGAGGGGTGACATATTAATAAAAAACCTCCATGCTAACAATCGAAGCTTCGCAGGAGCGGCATGTTTTATTCATAAAACTCAAACAAATACCTATCCTCGTAACTCACAGCATACTTCTCCAGGAAAGCAAGATACTCCTGCCGGAACGTTTTCTTTTGATGATGCTCCTTTTGATTTAAAACATATTTCACAACCCTGTCAACTTGCGACTTTGAATAAGAGAAAGCGCCAAACCCTTCCTGCCAGCTAAACCGGCTGTTTAGCCATTTTTTTTCTTTAATAAATGAAGAAGAATTAGCTTTTATATCTCTAACTAAATTTGAAATGGACATGTCAGGTTTTAGGCTGATAAAAGTATGAACATGGTCCGGCATGCAATAAATAGCATATAATTTTTGATTCTTACCTTCCACAATACCGGTGATATATTTTTGTAATTCCTCTCTGAATGATTCATTAATAAAACATTCCCGGCCTTTAACCGCGAATACAATCTGAATAAATAATTGAGAATAGGTATTAGGCATTTTATCCATTATTTTATCCAATCACCAAGATATCACACCTCCCAAAAAAATATTATTTAATCTATTCTAAACGCATCATTTTTCCCATCCGCCAATGCATTTAATTCAAATACCACAATATCCGTATCTGCAATTACTTCATGCCATGTCCATGTATGAACGATAAGCATGGAAGGGGCAGTCAGTTTCTCAGAGCCTTTCGCTTCACCCTTAAGGTCATACCAGTTCACCGTGGCCTCACCACTCATCAGGATTACCTTTTCAGGGTCTTTATTTTTGGATATGCCTTTGTGATAATGGCGGGCGCTTACACTACCTGCGTTCCGGTAGGAAATAATGAATTGTCCGGTCCTGTCTGTATCAAAATAATGGGTTGCCCCCCGTTCATCTTCGGCAATTTTTGCTATGGGAATAATCTCTATCATACAATCATATTTGATACAACTCAAGCGGTTGCCCGTTCGGGTCGTAGAAAAATAAAAATGGTTGACCTGTCAATGCATCTACCCGTATTTCTTCAACACGTACATTATTTATTTTGAGCCATGCCAACCCGTCTTTTACATCTGTAACAACAAATGCGAGGTGCCTGAGTCCCTTTGCTTCAGGGAAAGAAGCTCTTTCCCGGGAATCAGGAAATGAAAACAGTTCAATCTGGTATACCCCATTCAGCGCCAGGTCCAGTTTGTAAGAATTACGTTCTTCCCGGAAGGTTTCGGTGAGTACCGTAAATCCCAGCACATCCGTGTAAAACTGTTTACTTTCCGCATACAGCTCTGTACTGGTAAGGATCGCTACATGGTGTATCGCTTCTATCTTTAACATCTAAGCTTCTATTTCCATTTCGGGTGCGTGAGCATCTGCATTCGTACTACCGGGAAACTTAACGGTTAATTCTTTCCAGCCTTTCGTCCAATCACCCGCGACTTCCAATTTTCCATCTGCCACCAACTCGCGGATACGCCATACCAGAAATACATCGCCTGTTCTTACTTTCATCTTGGTCAGTGTATTGCTGATCAATTTTATTAATTTTTGGGGGGTGCCGGTTACACCATTCAAAATATCACTATCATAAAAACTTATTTCTTTACCTGTTACTTTTTTGCCCCCCTCTAAAAATCTGACTCCGGCATTTTCAGTGCAGAGTTTTTTCCACTCATCGGGATCCACTTCAAACTCACTTGGAGTAATCGGCCTCGCCAGCTTTTTTGCCTTCAGGAATTCTTTGGGCTGAATTTCAAAAAGGCTGGTCGGGTAAAAAATATTTCCTTTTTCATTTATAAAAGGAAGATTGTTCAGGTACAACACATGAATACGTCCCTGGTATTCCTTCAATTGGCTCATCAGCCAGTAATAGCCACATACATCATGTACATTCTGTCCCATCCATATCCATACTTCCTGATCAGGTTCTTCATCCAGTCTTTTCAGCAGGTAATGTACGGTCAGTTTATCATCCACGATATTGATCTGTTCTGTATAAGGCGAGAACTCAAGTAAAATTCTCCACCAATCCCTTCGCTGCTGGTAACCTTCTGTTCCATACATATCTTCCAATGGCCCAGCCGCAAAATCATCTTTTATCTCCACAATATCGCCCTGCATATTTTCATCCAGTACAATTGCCTTACTTATTGCCTCAACATTAGATTGTTCAAAAACTATGTGAATCATATTAATTAATAATTGATAATTAAAAATTAGTAATTATTTTTTGGGGTGATCTGATTAATTAGCTCAAGTGTAATTATTAATTATTAAATACTAATTATTAATTTTCTATCAGATCCAGTTCCACTTTCAGGTTATTAATAATGAACTCCTGCCTTTCCATCGTATTCTTGCCCATATAATATTCCAGCAGGTTCTGGATATGATCACCCTGCTCCAGGATTACCGGTTGCAGGCGGATATCCTGGCCAATAAAGCGCCCGAATTCTTCCGGTGATATCTCGCCCAACCCCTTGAAACGGGTGATCTCAGGCTTGCTGCCCAGTTTCCTCACCGCCGCCTGTTTCTCCCCTTCATCATAACAATATATCGTTTCCTGTTTATTACGCACCCGGAACAAAGGTGTTTCCAGAATATATACATGACCACGTTTTACCAGGTCGGGGAAGAACTGGAGAAAGAAAGTCATCATCAATAAACGGATATGCATCCCATCCACATCTGCATCGGTGGCAATCACGATATTATTGTAGCGGAGACCCTCGAGACCATCCTCAATATTCAATGCATGTTGTAATAAATTGAACTCTTCGTTTTCATACACCACTTTCTTGGTGAGGCCAAAACAGTTTAATGGCTTACCGCGCAGGCTAAATACTGCCTGTGAATCTACATTTCTCGATTTGGTGATACTTCCGCTGGCGCTGTCTCCCTCTGTAATAAAAATGGTGGAATTATTCTGTAGTGCAATGAATTCACCTTTGTTCTTGGCAGGGGATTCATCATTCAGGTGAATACGGCAGTCGCGCAGTTTTTTATTATGCACGTTGGCTTTTTTGGCGCGTTCATTGGCTAATTTTTTTATGCCGGCCAGTTCTTTACGTTCCCGTTCATTCTGCTCAATGCGTTTTTTCAATGCATCGGCAACCATGGGGTTTCTGTGCAGGAAATTGTCCAGTTCTTTTGCAAGGAAATCAAGTACAAAATTCTTCATGCTGGGGCCACCTTCATACACATTCTGCGAACCCAGCTTGGTCTTTGTCTGGCTCTCAAATACAGGCTCCTGTACCCTTACCGAAACAGCGGCAACAATACTGGTCCGTATATCCGATGCCTCGTAATCTTTTTTATAAAAATCACGGATCACTTTTATATAGGCTTCCCTGAATGCCTGCTGGTGGGTGCCACCCTGGGTAGTGTATTGGCCGTTGACAAATGAAAAAATATCCTCACCATAATCATTGTTATGCGACAGCGCCACTTCAATATCCTCGCCTTTCAGGTGAATAATAGGATACCTGAGTTCATCTGGGTTGGTCTTACGCTGTAAGAGATCGAGTAAACCATTCTTACTCACATATTTTTTGCCATTGAAATGCATGGCCAGCCCTGCATTCAGGTAGCAATAGTTCCATAACTGGTTATCGAGATATTCGTGTATATAATGAAAATGACGGAAGACCGTATCATCCGGTGTAAACACCACCAGTGTTCCATTTGGCTCGGTGGTCTTTGCCTCTTTGTATTCTTTTACCAGTATCCCTTTCTCAAATTCTGCGGTTTTCTCTTTACCGTCCCTGATAGCCGTCACTTTAAAATACTGGCTTAACGCATTTACCGCTTTGGTACCTACGCCATTCAGCCCCACACTTTTCTGGAAAGCCTTGCTGTCATATTTAGCGCCCGTATTGATCTTACTCACCACATCCACCACTTTGCCCAATGGAATACCACGCCCATAATCACGCACGGTTACCACTTTGCCTTCGATGGACAATTCAACCTGCTTACCATAACCCATTGTGTATTCATCAATACAATTATCAATTACTTCTTTGATCATCACATAGATGCCATCATCTGGGGCAGAGCCATCGCCCAGTTTACCAATATACATCCCCGGTCTCAACCGTATATGTTCCCGCCAATCGAGTGATCTGATCGATTCTTCGTTATATTCAAATAAATTCTTCTCCTCTGCCATGATTTTGGTCGTTATGTATGTATTCAGTAACCTCCCTGCCACCTCCCTGCCCTTCGGGTATCCCTCCTTTGAGGAGGGAATAATCCTGCTTTCCCTCCCCTTACAGGGGGAGGTGTCCGAAGGACGGAGGGGTTACAAATCTAACCACCTCACACCTTAGCCCAATTTTACTTTTCTACAAATGGGTTAATTATGTGGATAAAACGCTTTAAACCCTGAATTAACTGTCTTCCCATCCCAAAAACTTAGTTTTGCAGCATCCAGACAGACCCTACACATATAGAAACCGACCTTGACAGGATCGCTGCGTTTTCAGCAAAAAAACAGGAAGAGAACGACCGTTTCAGGGTATTTGTCAAAGAAGGGAACACTGAGCAGATCGACAGGATGGTGAACCAACTGAACGAAACCATTTCCCTGCAAATTAGTTGTACCGCCTGCGGCAATTGCTGCAAAAGCCTGATGATACTGATCTCTGACCCAGAAGCCAATGAACTTTCCCAGCATCTGGGACAAACCAGGGAATACTTTGATGAGCAGTACGTTGAAAAAGGGAACAATAGCCTGATGATCATGAACCGGATACCCTGCCATTTCCTCAGCGAAAACAAATGCACCGTATATGAACATCGCTTTGAAGGCTGTAAAGAGTTCCCCGCCCTGCACCTGCCCAATTTCAAGAACCGCCTTTTCACCACTTTCATGCATTATGAACGCTGCCCTATCATTTTTAATGTGGTTGAACAATTGAAAGAGGAGATGTTGTTCGAAAGAGATAGTTGATTTTTAGGTACTGATTACTGGCTTTCAGTTCCCGGTTGCCTTGCTTCGTTCCTCCTCACAAAGACGATCCATACTTGTTCATCTTTTAGTTATTCATATACCTTTATCCTTATGATCAAATGCGGTATAGATAATTTATTGCAAGATTCCCCATCATGGAGAAAAAACCGCCTGGCCCTGGTTACGAACCATGCGGCTTGCACCTTTGATCTTATGCCTTCGCGACAGGCATTACTGAAAAAGGAATTCAATATCCAGAAATTATTCTCTCCTGAACATGGCCTGGATGTTAGAGGAACCGATGGCCAGCTTATGAAGAATGAAAGGGATGGTGTAACTGGTTTACCCGTCATTAGTTTATACAGCAATAAATTAGCCCCTTCCGAAGCGGACCTGGCTGATATTGATCTTGTATTATTTGATATACCGGATATTGGCTGCCGTTTCTATACTTATGTATGGACAATGACCCAAGTGATGGAAGCCTGCGCACAATCGGGAAAGAAATTCGTACTGTTAGACAGGCCCAATCCTATCTCCGGCAACCTCGACCTGGCTGAAGGGCCGATCCTCAATGAGGCCCAGGCCTCTTTCATTGGCAGATGGCCTATCCCTGTCAGGCATAGCTGTACATTGGGAGAACTGGCTAAGTATTTTAATACTGTCAGGAATATTCGGTGTGATCTGGAAGTGATCAAATGTGAAGGTTGGGAACGGAATAGTTTCCAGCCCGATTGGGGAACCCGCTTTGTGCCTACTTCACCCGCTATTCAAAATTTTGAGAGTATGTTGCTTTACCCAGGGATGGGTTTACTCGAAGCCACCAATATCAGTGAAGGCCGGGGAACTGACCGGTCTTTCTGCATAGCAGGCGCTCCCTGGATGAAAGGCGAAGCCATTGCAGGCATACTAAACGATATGGGTTTAGATGAAGTAATGGTTACCCCCATCCAATTCATCCCAACTGAAAGCAGATATGCAGGCGAATTATGCAACGGGGTACAACTTGAAATAAGGCAGCACGATTTTTTTCAATCCGTATCATTTGGATTGATCCTGATAAGGCTTATCAAACAAATGTATCCGCAGGCATTTGAATGGATGCCCTATCCAACCCTTGTAAATCCTGCTGGCACACATCATTTAGATAAATTGCTGGGCATTACAGACAGTGAGCAATTATTTGAACTGCCTTTACCAAAGTTCATAGCAGAAATAACGAAACAAACGCAGTGCAGGGGGTGGAAAGAGGAGGTGAGAGAATTTCTTTTGTATTGAATAGCGAATATCGAACAGGCAACACTGAATGGTGAGGTGGTAACAATATTCGAAATTCGATACTCACATTTTCGATATACTCTATTTAATTTGCCATTCGATATTCCTTGATCGATATTCGATATTTACAGGTATTTTTAATTGAAACAAATTTCTATGCCATTTATACGAATAGCGTCTTTGATATGTTGTGTATTGCTGTTGCAGCAAAGCACCGCTCAACTGCCCGCTATCAAAATAATAGAATCAGGGAAACGGATAAGCCTCCGCGGCTTGAGCGTAGTTGATGACAACGTAATATGGGCCAGCGGCAGCAGTGGTTCAGTGGCGCGCTCTGTGGATGGGGGGAATACATTTACCTGGATCACTGTTGCAGGTTATGAGAAAAGGGATTTCAGGGATATTGAAGCATTTGACGAGAATACGGCCATCATCATGGGTATAGCGGAACCGGCCATTATTTTAAAAACAAGCGATGGCGGCAAAAACTGGAGAAAAGTTTTTGAGGATAGTACGAAAGGAATGTTTTTGGATGCAATGGTTTTCGGAGTTGATTCTGCTGCAATTCCAGTTGATAATCGAATCTATGTTACAGATGTTGGTAAAGACACTTTAAAAACTAAATCACCACCACAAACCTTTTCAAAAAATGGACTTGTAGGTATCGTAGTAGGCGATCCTGTAAATGGCAAAATGTTTTTTGCAATCACATTTAATGATGGAGAGACATGGGAGTCCTTTCCTAGAATTGATACGGCGATACTTCCAGGAATTCCGGATGGCGAAGCTTTTTTTGCATCCAGCGGCACCAATGTCAGTTTTTATCCAAAGAAAGACTTCAAACCTTCTATGTATGCAGTATCTGGTGGTAAATATTCTAACCTTTGGAATCTGGATTATTTTAGAAAATACCCACTTCCTATTATTCAGGGCAAGGGATCAACGGGTGCCAATTCTATTGCAATGAACAGTAACGGCGCCAAGGGTATCATAGTCGGCGGAGATTTTGCCAATGATACGATTACTACAGACAACTGCGTATTGGTTTCATTTGGTGACACACCAACATTCAACAAACCCTCCACAGCGCCTCATGGCTACCGTTCCTGCGTTATTTACATAGACGAAAAAAATCTCCTCACCTGCGGCACATCCGGCATTGATATTTCAAGAGATGGCGGTATGAATTGGGAACTGATCTCGAAAGAAAGTTTTCATGTTTGCCAGAAGGCAAAAAAAGGTAATGCTGTTTTTCTTGCCGGCGCAAATGGAAGGATAGCGAAACTGGTAACTTTTTAAAACGATTGCCACAGATTCACAGATTTGCAGCCTGATTTAATTTGTGCAAATCTGTGAATCTGAGGCAAAAAAAACCCCGTTTAAACCTTCTCTTACAAACGCAGTCTAAAGCACAGACGCAGACATAAAAAAGACAATAGATAAGAAGGGCAACCCGGTAACGGAATGCCCTTTCTTGTTTTTTTTAAAGTAGCTATTCTTCCCGGTTATAAATAGCAACTGACCGACAATTGGTCTGGCACTATCGCCAAATCATGTAAGTAAAGCAGCAACTCTGTTAATTTACTTGTCAGAATGCCATCCACCTGACTATTGCACGGATATTGTACTGGTTAACCTGTAAAACAGAAAGAGAATGAACAAGTTTCAGGCGATCATTAAATTTACGATGGATGAGCATTTCATGTCACTGGTGCCGCCGCACCGCACCTATATTAATTTTCTCATCAACAAAGGGTTTATAGACAGTTACGCGGTGAGCATGGAAAGCCAGACCTGCTGGATCACTTTTAATACAGATAGCAAAGCGGAAGCAGATGGTTATATTGCCAAATCGCC
>JBKJPR010000315.1:0-8007 GCA_046594275.1 Sediminibacterium sp. | reverse complement strand
CTCGCTTCATCTTCCGGTCTTTTAGAAGTGGAAAACATAATGACGGGTATGGATTTTAGTAACGGGTTGTGCTTTAACTCGTGTAATGTGAGAAAACCGTTCTTTATAGGCATATTAATATCAAGGGTGATCAGGTCGGGAACATTTTCAGCATTGGTTAACAGGAAATTAATGAGTACAAGGCCGTTGTGAAAGGTAAGGCAGTTGACCATAGCATTTCTTTCAATAAGGCTTTCCCGGAGAAAGGTTATGTCTTCCGGGTCATCATCAGCGATAAAAATGGTTGGGTTGGTCTTCATGGTTTTAAAGATCATTCATAATTTTGAAAACAGCAACAAATTCAATTAAATTGCAGCCTGATTATGCGTACAGTTTTAGTGATAGATGATGAAATTGACTTTTATGTATTAATAAAAGATTACCTGGGTCACCGGGACTATGAAGTGTTTTCTGCGGGTTCACTCGGCGAGGGCATGAAGATGCTGAAGGAAAGGGAATACGATGTTTTGCTTCTGGATAATAATTTGCCAGATGGCTTTGGCTGGAAGCAGGCGCCTACCATTCAAAAAAGTTACCCAAAATTACGGATCACCTTAATAAGCGCCTTCGAATCTATTTTTTTAGTTAATACCCTGGAAGGCGTTCCTTTCCGGATCATGGAAAAACCCGTCAGCCTTGAGACCCTGATCAGCTATTTCTGATAAATTGTTACATAACTCAAGAAACAAAATTTATACGCAGTCAGTGCAGGATCGGCACCGATCATTTTTTGCCGCTATCGATAATACATTTACCAGCCAGACTAATCTGCCTGGCAGTAAAAAGAAGCTTTCTACATTTTTAAAAGCATAATCTATTTTAAATCAATTAGTTGCGTTTTTAGGGAGTTCGGTTTTTTTCTATTTTTTAAACTACTATGCTAAAAAATGAAAATCGTTGACTACCTATAAACGGCCGATATAACTCACTTAACAATGAACGCAAAAAAGATTATCATACGATTAAGTATAAAAACGGAATTTTGTTTCTATCCCAGGTAAATAATAACCTTCAATCTTCTAAATTGCACTATGAATGTAAAATCAAATAAACGGTTCATACTGGTAGCTGACGACGATATAGATGACCAGGAAATGATTAGTGAGAGCTTGCATGATTTAGATGAAAATTGTACAATTGAAGTAGTCTCCAACGGACAGCAGGCAATTAATCGCCTGGAAAATTTATCTCTGCCGCATCCCTGTTTGGTAATATTAGACCTGAATATGCCTATCCTTGATGGCTTACAAACCCTTGCAAGAATCAGGGAGAAGCCTGCGCTCCAGGGCATACCCGTGGTCGTATTCACAACCTCCGATTCGAGTGATAGTAGGAAAAAATCACTCAATCTTGGGGCTTTAGATTACCTTGTTAAACCTGACGATTATAAAGGAATCTTAGCGGTAACCGCAAAAATGATGGAGTACTGCCGTTAAGAATACTGTTATCTCTTTTGCAGAAATCCTTTTCCGCTTAGGAAGTTATATTCACTGATCTTCCGCCTTTACATTCGAATACCTGAATCATTTTAATGCCTTATTGATGGCTGCGGCACGTTGCAGCAATTCAGGATCTTTTGAGTTTGTTTTAAGAGCGGACTGCAAATATTCAGTTGCTTTTTTAAAGTCGTTTTCTTTATACGCAATCCAGGCCAGTTCTTTATTCACATCAATATTAGTGGGCCTGACACTATATTCTTCCAGGGCATATTTCTTCGCTTCGTCGAGCTTACCCATTTTCAGCATCAGCTTGCACATCTCTAATGAAACTGAATGCCCCGATGCAGCATCCTTCTTAAGCATGGATTCCACTTCTGCATATTTTGCTTTTGCCTTATCCTGTAGCCCCTGCTCTGCATAGATATCAGCCATTTGTTCATGGAAAGAAAACTCAGGCATTATAGCCGCGGCAGAGTCTAACAGCGACAATGCTTGTTTATAATCTTTACGGTGGTGCGCTATTTTTGCAAGTCCGGCAAAAGCAAAAGCATAGCTGGGCCTTGCTGCTAATATGGCCTTATATTCTGTTTCCGCTTTTTCCAACTGATTAGTATGGAGATATAGTTGTGCTAAAGTATTGCGGCTCCAGCATTGAGGTTCAGAGCCGGGGAGCCCTGCACTAACTGCCAGTTTCATGGCCTCGATCGCGCCCGCATAATCACCATAAATTTCCCTGAGGTAAGATGCCCGTGAATACGATTCTAAGGAAGGTTTTAAACTTTGCATCTTGTCTGAATTCGCCACGGCTGCTTCATAATTACCTAATTCAACATTTGCATCAACCAATATCCCGTAAGGATATGCATTATCAGGTGCCAACTGCTTTGCCTTTTCGGCAAGCTCTTTAGCCTCGGCAAACTTATGCTGCGACATTTTTACGGATGCTTTAAAAACCGTTGCTTCAAAACTTTTAGGATCAATTGATAAAACGCCGTCCAGAATTTTTTCAATAGCCGGATAATAATAAGGATGCTCACCGGTTATACGGGCCTCCGTAAGATAAATGGTGGCAATTTGTAATCTTGCTTTTACATCATTCGTATTCTTGGCTATCCGCGCATTCAATTCTGCTATTTTCCCTTTTGTTTGGGGCCATTCTGCTGCGGTAGCCAATGTGCCTGTTCTTTCAAATAATGCCGGAATGGCAAGTGGATCTGTGGTAGCAGTTGGAGTGGAAGCTGAATCAGTATCCCGGTTGTTGTTACAACCCGTAAATACAATGCTCAATAAAAGTAAAATAGGTAATAATGATTTCATAAGGTTGTTTGTTAATAAGGTAATGCTTATAAAATAAACGATGAACTGTGGCTTACAGATTGGGTAAAAATAAAAAAATAAAGGGAGAACCGGAATGGTTCTCCCTTACAAACTAAAGAAAAAAATGTTACTAATTTGTTTTAACTACGACAATTGTTTGTGATTTTTCAGTACCAGCATATAATCTTGCATAATAAGTGCCTGCGGCCAATGCAGTTGGCGCCCACTGTACATAATAATCACCTATCTCTTTCGTTCCTTCCCCTAATGTACCTACCATTTTTCCGGCGGCGTCTACAATTTTAATAACAACACCTCCTGAGCGACTACTAATTTTGTAATGGAACGTCACCGTTTTTTTGAATGGATTCGGAAACGCAGACATGTCAATTGGATTAGCAGATAATCCCAAACCAGCCGTTACACTCTTTGGGCCACTGTATTGCGCACCAGTAAACCCTCTCCAGGGAGCCTGCACAAAGGGGAATGCTGTTTTAAAACTGGTATCATTTTTTGTAACACCGGCATTAAAAGATAAAACATTCACCAGTTGTGGCGTTACAGGGCTGCCGGTTCCGTTATAATCATCATACCATAATCCAATGGCAGCCAGTGCAACACCGCTCACTGCCTGCAGTTCTATGGTGGTTACATCATCTTCCAGCCTTCTTCCATTCGGAAAACCATCCATGTTGGGAATGAACTGCAGTGCTGCAGAACCATTGTAGGCCGGGTCTGTAAGGCCTAATACCGCCGCCTGAATAATACCCAAAGAACTGAATTTTGGATCATTGCGCGGCGTAACCGGCACTGCCATATTCAATCGTAAATAATCGCCCAAAGTGGGAAGAAAATTATTAATAAACGGTTTACCGGCGGCTAAAGGATCCCCGTTTTTACCGGTTGCTAACTGGTACGGCCTCAGGTTAGGAACACCGGTATAAAAAATAGGAAGCAGGTCTACTGCACGGGGACTTTTATCATCCGGCAAAAGAATGGTTCCAAAAATAGCGTCGTCTAAGGCTGTACCTTTTACCGCGGGAGATCCTTTTAACGGATACAATCCAGGTTTCCCATTCCGGAAATCAAAACTACCTAATGATCTGGACTGAATACGCAATTTAGACAAGCCGGGAACCGCCCCGCCAAATTGAGAGTCATCCATGTACAGGGCAAGTTCAGGATTAGAAAAATACTTGGCAAACTGAAGATCATTAGCTGGTGTAGTGGCATTCCATTTATCCTTATCGCCAACAGGAATGACTGCTTCATTGGTTAAAGGCATGCCTAAACGTGAAACCTGTATCCAGCTACCTGAAAAAGAACTGGCGCCTCCATTATTGCTTAGTGTAGTTATCGCAGGGCGATAGGCGCTTGCATACACACCGATCACAAACTCAGGGTCCAGGATATCGGTTGCCTGGGCTGCGCTTTTTCCTGCTTTCTGCAAGGTGGTGATGGGTGCTTCAATTACGATGGAGTGACAATTGAATTTCGCCAGGCCATCGCGGCCGGGTGTTCTTACAGCGCCCAGGTCAAAAATACCTCCAAGGTCTACAAAGAATGGATCATCAACAGGTCCGCAAAAAATCTTTTCACCAGAGGAAGCTGTAGTTACCGCTGCCTGCATAAGTGCATCATAGTTAGCTGCGCCAAGGCCTACTGTTTTATCTTCAATAGAACGGGGGCCAATGTTTGGCGGAGGAACTACTCCATTAGTTACAATAGTGGTAAAAGCGGAACCGCCATTAATACTTCTCTCCAGGGTATAGGTTGTTTTCAGATTTTGTTTACCTAACCGGATATTGAAAAAAGTAGTGGGGTCTTCACTTACCTGCTTAAATGTAAAACGGTAAATGATGTCGTCCCCGGTAGTGGCAGTATTATTATCTACATGAATTTCATACCGGATATTTTCACCGAATGTATACCAGTTAGGGCCACCTGCGGGATGTTCGAAAGGAATATAATTGGCTATCAGAATAATCTTGCTGTTATCTGCAGGACTTCTGAAAGCGTATACATCTGTATTATCGGCAAGCGGGTCATTTGAGATCAATGGCGCTTCACGGTGAGAGGATGCCAGGGCTGTTGTTTGTGTAAGAACACAACAAACCAAAATGGCTGATATAAGATTAATAACTTTTTTCATAACGCTTAAATTGATTTGTTAGAACCTTGGTTTAATAGTGTAATCAAAACCTCTCCATGGTGTTTGCACATACGGGAAAGCTGGTTTGAATGTGGTATCATTTTTTGTTGGCCCGGAAGTGAAACTTATCACATTCACCAGGTTCTGGGTAACAGGTGTTGATGAACCACCTTTATAATCATCATACCACAAGCCTATTGCTGCAAGAGCTACTCCACCTACTGCCTGTAATTCAATGGTTGTTACGTCATCTTCCAGTCGTCTTCCATTGGGAAACCCATCCATATTCGGTATGAATTGAAGGTCCTTTGTTCCATTGTATGCAGGGTCTGTTAATCCTAATACCGCAGCCTGGATAATGCCCAGCGGGCTGAATTTTGGATCATTACGCGGCGTAACCGGTACTGCCATATTCAATCGTAACATATCGCCGAGCGTAGGCAGGAAATTATTGATAAAAGGTTTTCCTGCTGCCAGTGGGTTGCCGGCTTTGCCTGTTGCCAATTGGTACGGCGCCAGATTAGGAACACCCGTAAAGAAAATAGGAAGTATGTCTACTGCACGGGGACTTGCATTATCTGGTAACAGAATTGAACCAAATACTGCTTCATCAAGTGCTGTACCTTTTACTGCGGCAGAACCTTTTAAGGCGAACAATCCCGATTTGCCGTTCCTGAAATCATAAATACCTAATGACCTGCTTTGAATGCGGAGTGCATTTAAAGAGGGAACTGCGCCACCAAACTGCGAATCATCCATGTATAAAGCCAGTTCAGGGTTTGCAAAATATTTTGCAAACTGAACGTCGTTATTACTATAAGGGGTTAATGCATTCCATTTATCCTTCATGCCAACCGGAATGACTGCTTCATTGGTTAAAGGCATTCCCAGGCGAGATACTTGTATCCAGCTTCCTGAAAAACCTACAGTACCCGATGATGAAAGGGTTTTAATCTGTTGCCGGGCTGCACTGGCCCAAACGCCGATTACGAATTCAGGATCGAGAATGTTAGCAGCAGCCGTTACAGCCTTGCCATCTTTCTGCAATAAGCTGATCGGAATTTTTAAAGCAATGGAGTGAACATTAAACCTGGCCAGTCCATCTTTTGGAGCGTTTACAGAATTGCCTTCCGGTCTGAAATTTCCTACATCGAAAGCGCCTGCCAGATCAACAAAGAAGGGATCATCAACAGGGCCGCAGAATATTTTTTCACCAGAAGTGCCGGTAGCAATAGCATTCTGCATAACTGTATTATAGGGCAAAGTGCCTAACCCAACGCCTGTTTCAATGGAGCGTGGGCCGATATTGGCCGGGGGTACTACACCATTGCTTACAATTGTAGTGAAAGAAGCGCCGCCATTGGTGCTTTTTTCACAGGTATAGGTTGTTTTAAGATTTTGCTTCCCTAAACGGATGTTGAAGAACGTGGTAGGATCTTCATTTACCTGGGAGAAAGTAAAACGATAGGTAATATCATCTCCTGGTGTAGTTGTCTTGTTCTTGATATGTATCTCGTACCGGATATTTGGGCCGAAATTATAGTAGTTGGGTCCGCCTTCCGGTAACTGGAAAGGAATATAGTTAGCAATAATAGTAATGGTAGTGGGATCATCCGGGCTGCGAAATGCATATACATCCGTGTTATCCGCCAGCGGATCATTTGAAATTAACGGGGCTTCTCTGTGGCTGGAGGCAGTGGCTGTAAAATGCATGATAGCACCCATAAACAGCAACATTAAATACTGCTTCCATCCAGTGCGTTGAATAATTATTTGTTTCATAATATAAATTTGGTCTTTAGTATTACTGAATGATTATTACTTGAAATTGAAAACCACTGAAAAGCGCAGGGTGCTGTTTAATGCGTTGTTGCCAGCGCTGTTGTCAGCATACAGGTACGAAAAATTGAGGCTGGCTGCATTGTACATAAACCCTGCCCCAACGGTACCATACCTGCGATTGCCTTTTAACTTGTTTTCATTGAAATAACCGGCACGTAAAGTAAAACGGTCATTGTAGGTGTACTCGCCACCTATACCATATTGAAATTCTTTCAATTCTTCGCTAAAGCCCTCTGGGGCATCGCCAAATGACTTGAACCAACTGCTTGCTACAGACCGCGTTCTGTATTTAGCCACAGCATCTGCGTCAGCTTCATCAGGCGGTGTGGGAACCATCAATTTATTAATATCAAGACCAACACTTATTTTATTATCATCATCAAATACTGCTGAATAACCAATACCTATACCAAGGTTTGCAGGTAAATAGTCTTTTTGGTCGGCAGTATTTGTATACCCGATTTTGGCGCCGAGATTAGTTACGGCAATGCCATAATTCCATCCCTGGCCCCTTGCATTTTTTTGGTTTGAGAAGAACCCGATATCGGCGGCTACAGAACTACCTGTTTTATTGTCGGCAGAACCGTTTGTTATTTTTGAATTGATGTAACGTAGAGAAACACCGAGTCCGGTTTTATTGGTTAGTTTGCGGGAATAGCCGGCTTCAATAGCCAGGTCATTCGGTTTAAAGGTGTTAAGGTTATTCCCTACATCATCTGTAAGCTGAACAGTACCCTGGCTGAAATAACGCAAACCTGCTGTGATGGCCTGTTCATCGTCTAATTTATAAAATCCCGAAGCCGCCATCATATATACATCTTTCAGGTCAAGCTCCCTTAACCATGGAGTATAATTGATACCCAGCCCTGATTTTTGTTCATTAAACACCACCTTACCCATATTGTAGAATAAGGAATAGGCATCGGGGTTAGTGGCAACTCCAATATCCCCCATTCCGCCCGCCCGGGCATCGGGGGCAACACGTAAAAAGGGAACGGCTGTAGTTATGGGCCGCAGTGGTTTAATCTGGGCAGAGGCTTGCATCATACATGCAGCGCCTAGTGCCATTGAAAATAACTTTAATAGATGTGTCTTCATAGATACATTTTAAATGGTGATAATATGAATTAAGCCTCAAGAAAGGGTGTTAGCAGTCGCGGTTCTGAATTGAATTACGTATTTACATGAAAAATGGATTTGAAGTGTTAAATTAATTTT
>JBKJPR010000212.1:0-14509 GCA_046594275.1 Sediminibacterium sp. | reverse complement strand
TACGACCTGATGTTCTCTGAAAATAATCCTGCCGGTGTAAAAGCCTTTATGGCTGAGCAGGGACTGCTGCATAATTTTCTTCGCTTACCGGTTGTACCCTTGAGTGAAGGATTGCATGCTAAAGTGAAAAATTATCTCAAAAAATAATCAGAATTCATACACAGTTACTACAGTCCATCGCGTTTCCTTATCGGAAAAGGGTCGTTATTTTTTTGATTTATGCGAGTACCCCCCATAATCCATTCGTGATATATAACCTGACAAGCAAAGTTGACAAAGAAAACCAGAATAGTATTACCACGAAGGAATGGAGTCACTATGCTGATCACCAATACAAAGATGGTTGCCACTCACAGATAAAAATTTAAAGGAGGAAAATATTTCGCTCTTTTCCTGGCCACATATTCCCGCGCTACAGCGCCATTTCTTAGTGTAAGTTCCTTGAGTAACTGCAGAAAGCCTTTATCTGCATGTATAAATAATGGAAAGCCCCATGCAATATGTATTGCAGATTCAACCTTTGCAGGTTTGCTTTCTGGCCGCATTGCGGGCAATATTGATAACTTTATTCTAAAATATTTTCGCAGTTAGTACATCTGCCTGTCATGGTGCATTTTTCAATAAGGAAAGTAAACTTTTCTTTTTATTTGAACGCTTTTAAGCCAAAAAAAATAACAAATATCAGATAAACTTATTTTGATACAAGTTGAAAATAACAACCTTGTATGCCGCACATTAAAAAACCTCTCAACCGAGAGGCTTTTACTCCTTATAACTCAATATTCGATCTTATTCTTGATTAAAATTATGCTGCTTTATCCTCCCCTCTTATCCTTACGCTTACCAATTAAATAACCTGCACCTGCACCAACCGCACCACCTACTACAGCACCTCTCCCCTTTCTTCTGGAAACAATAGCGCCTGTGGTTGCACCAGCTACACCACCAATTACAGCACCTTTTTTCCTATTGCTCCATTTTTTCTTTTTCACTACTACTTTTGTCTGTCCTTTTACTTCTGAGGCATACTCACCCGTAAACATTGTTAAACCAAAGATTCCAAAAGTTAATACACATATCAGCTTTTTCATATTGTTCTTTTTAAAATTAATTAATAAAGTAGTCAACCCATACTGTACTAAAATCCTGCCACGGGCCTTTATGGATATAGCAGGGGGAAGATTATAGAATATATTCCCCAATATGCGATTGTGAGGGGGTGAAGGATGAGTAGTGAGTGGTGAGTGAAGGTTAAATTCACCATTCACTATTCACTATTCACTGCCCACTCACCTCATACACCCCTCCCTTCACAGTATTGAATGAAACGGTATACCCTATGGATGAGGGTTTGCTGTGCAGATTTAATCCTTTAACCAACACGGGTATTGCTGTCCGCAGGGTGCATGGGGCGCCATTGCGGGAGCGTATTCTTGCAGAGATTATTTTCCCTTCTTTCCAATTGATATCCACTACAAAATTTCCCCGCGCCACCAATCCTTTGACCTGGCCATCTTTCCATGCATCGGGGAGAGCTGGCAAAAGGTGTATCTCCTGATTTTGGCTTTGCAAAAGCATTTCTGCTACGCCGGCGGTACCCGCAAAATTTCCATCGATCTGGAAAGGCGGGTGGGCATCAAACAAATTTGGATAGGCGCCTCCTCCCTTATTATAGGCTGTATTATTTTCTTTTGTTAAACGGAGCAGGTTTTTAAATAATGTATAGGCATGATTCCCGTCGAGTAATCTTGCCCACATATTCACTTTCCAGGCAAGACTCCAGCCGGTGCCATCATCACCTCTTAATTCCAGTGTTTTTCGGGCAGCATCGGCCAGCGCTGGCGTAGTTAAGGGAGAGATTTCCTTAGCGGGATGCAATGCATACAAATGTGAAGTATGCCGGTGATGCGGATCCACATCTGCAAAATCTTTATACCATTCCTGTAACTGTCCTTTGCTTCCCACCCGGAATGGATACAATTTGCCTAATCTGTTTTTGAGCGTATCACTGAATAGTTTGTCTTTCTGCAATACCTCCGCTGCATCAATGAGGTTATGGAACAGGTCGCGTATGATACCCATATCCATGGTGCTGGCCACAGTAATAGCTGCTTTTCTGGTACCATCCATAAAATCATTTTCGGGAGAAGTAGAGGGGGCAGTTACCCAGTAACCGCTTTTATCCATCACCAGCCAATCCAAAGTAAACATCGCTGCCCCCTTCATTAACGGATAGGCTGTTTGCGAGAGAAACTGCTTGTCACCCGTAAAAAGATAATGCTCCCAAAGATCACGCGTGAGCCAGTTAGCGCCCATGGCCCAGTTGGCCCATTTGGGATCACCTTTCCCTACATCACCCACAGGGTTACTCAGGGCCCAGATATCAGAGTTATGATGCACAACCCATCCGTGATCGATATTATAAAACTCTTTGGCAGTTTTCTTACCGGTAATGGATAATTCTTTGACCAGGTCAAAATAAGGCTGGTGCATTTCTGAAAGATTGGTACTTTCCGAGGGCCAGTAATTCATCTGCAAATTAATATTGGTGGTATAATTACTGCTCCATGGCGGACGGATCATTTTGTTCCATATTCCCTGCAGGTTAGCAGGTGCATAACGTGTACGGGAGCATGACAGTAAAAGGTAGCGGCCATACTGAAAATACAATGCTTCCAGTCCCAGATCCTTATTGCCTTTTGCATACGCTTCCAGTCGTTCATCAGTAGGCAATGATACATTTGTACTGTTTGTGTTCAATGTTAATGATACCCTGTTGAAATAATTATGAAAATCCGCCAGGTGCGCTTTTCGTATTTCAGGGTAACTGCTTTTCATGGCTTTATTAAGAAAGGAACGGGCCAGTTTATCCTCATCTTTCCCCTGCTTATCCGGGCACTTGTCATACCCGTTAAAACTGGTGGCTGCTGTAACATACAGGATGATCTCAGAGGCGCCGCTGATATGAATTCCATTGGTATCGGTTACTATTTTCCCGTCTTTACTGATTGCCTTTACCAGCCATTCAAAACGCATACCCCCGCAACCGGAACTGTCTTCATATACTACCCCTTCCCTGTTTGGTTTATAATAACTGGGCTCTACATGGGCTGGCGCTTTTCCTTTTACTACCAGTTGATCTTTACCAGCAGATAGCCTGTACTTCAGTTGGCTGTTAGCTGATACAACAATATCTAATTGCTTTTCTTTATCGGCCGAAATTTTTACCACTATGAGGTTAGCGGGCGCTGATGCAAATACTTCCCTTTTGTAATGCACCCCGTCAACTGTATATTTTGTAGTGGCAATGCCATCCTGTATCATCAGATCCCGGTAATAATCAGCGGAAGTCTTACCGGCAAAAGTCTGTTTGATCCGCAGATCGCCCAAAGGCATATAACTTTCGGAATATAATCCCTGCATTGTATGCGCCAAATCATTAGCCTTTGTATACTCACCGGCAAACAAGGCATCGCGCAAAGGCTGCAAAGATGCCGGCGAAGCCGGATTGATATTTGTTTTTACCGGCCCCCCACTCCACAGAGTAGCTTCATTCAACTGTATAAGCTCCTCTTCCACCCCTCCGAATACCATGGCCCCCAGCCGTCCATTACCCAGGGGCAAAGCCTCCGTCCATACAGCCGCAGGCTTTTTATACCACAGGCGGAGGTCATTCTGTCCATAACAAATTACCGTAAAGTTGAGCGTACAGATCAAACTGAATAAGGCCGTTTTCATACTGTAATATTTTTGTTTCCCATTCCACAGCATCTATGCTCAAGATACTGCAAGAATATGAATGCCGGGTAACACGTCTATTTTGAAGTACGGTATGATTTTTTTAGTAATGATTAGCGTCCTGACGCCGATATTAAAAAAATCTTTCATGAAAAAATTATTACTCCTGCTGGGTATGCTGGCCTGGCACATCAGCGATGCGCAAAAAGTAAACCAGTGCGGTATAATTATACCGCCTAAAAGGCTTTCCAGCAGTTTCAGTTCCGTTTATGAAGCCAGGGATTATATTAATACGATGCTGGACAGCATCAACTGGAAACAGAATTTTACGGTACGGGAACAATTCGGCATCAACAATGCATATGCTACCATTATCAGCAATAAGCGTTATATCATATACGATAACGATTTTTTAGAGAACCTGGATGAATATGCCCGCACCAAATGGGCATCAGTAAGTGTGCTGGCACATGAAATGGGCCATCACTACCGGAACCATGTGGTAGACAGCAGGGGAAGTACCCCTTCCAAAGAAATTGAAGCGGATTATTTTTCAGGATATGTGATGGAAAAACTGGGCGCTGAGCTGAATGAAGCAAGGGCGGCCATGAACCAGATCGCTTCCCCGCAGGGTAGTTCTACCCATCCTGCAAAAGCCGACAGGCTGAACGCGATCTCACAAGGCTGGAACTATGCCCGTGGTCTTACCAATAACCTTCCGGGAAGTATGCCTTCCGCTCCACAGCAACCCGCACCCCAGCCACAGCAAAACCCTCCCCCTGCCCAGCAGGATGCTAGCTGGATATATCTTTCGCTGTATGGTAATAATGATATGACGGTCTACCTGTCTGATGACGGCAAAACCTTCAGCGATGTTCCCTTAAAAACTACCCAACCTTTTGTATTCAAATTTGAAATATATAACTATGGCTGGATGCGGCTGATGAATAACTCAGGGGCCCGCACGTATAAACTGATGCATGGCAGAGATTACGCAATTATCTGGAGCCGGAGGAGTAATGCCTGGACGGTAGTAGAAGTGCCATAATGGATGGACGGCAAGCTAAATGGGGAGGAAATCCTATAACTTTAAGCTGTAAAAAGCACACTACCTCATAACATTTAAAACCCTCATTTGTATGCAAACAATGATCAAAAAAGGATTTGTTTTTACAGTTGCCGCTATGTTCCTGACTTCTGTTAGCTGGTCGCAGGAAAAAGCAAGTCCTGCCGCCACCGCTACCGGTAAAGTGAACGATGCCAACATTTCCATTAATTACAGCAGCCCAGGTGTAAAAGGCAGGCAGATTTGGGGTACTAACCTGGTGCCGTATGGTAAAGTATGGAGAGCTGGAGCCAATGCTGCCACTATATTCGAAACCGATAAGGATATCAAAGTAGAAGGCAAAACCTTACCCGCCGGCAAATACAGTTTGTATGCCATTGCAGGTGAAAACGAGTGGGTGATTATTTTCAACTCAGCTACTGGCCAATGGGGTGTTACCCGTGGAGGTGAAACCACCGCAGATCCTGCCAAAGATGTATTGCGTGTAAATGTTAAACCGAGGAAGTCTTCTGCTTTCAATGAGCGTATGACTTATACTGTACATAATGGAGGAATGGTACTTGCCTGGGAAAACCTGGAAGTGCCTGTTTCCATTAAATAAATGCATGCTGTTTAGCAAGGGAAGAAGAACATCTTATGTAAACGTTTTTCATGCAAAGCCGCTAAGAGGCAAAGGCGCAAAGGGATTAAAAACCTTTGCGCTTTATTTTTTCTTTGCCTCTTTGCGTGAACATTATTGTTGTATTTTCCGGAAAATTAAATTGATATGGAAAATTTAGGAATCGGCTCAAGGGTACAACATCCACATTTTGGTAAAGGTGTAGTTGTAGAGGCGGGAAGTGAATTTTACACTATCTGGTTCAAAACACTAAATACAGCGAAAAGTATTGCGAAAGATTATGTTGAGCTTACCATACTGGAAAGGAATGAATCACCAGGTGAGGGAAATGGCATTTCCCTGGCCGATATGGAACAGGCACTCGATAATGTGCTAACCCAACGCCTGCACGAGTTCCAATTGGTACCCATGGCCACTAAGTGGAATGATGGTACGCTGTTGCTGCAACCAAAAGATTCCAGCTTACAGCCCAAAGAAATACCCGTTGAGGTATTCTTCCATAAGATCATCATGGTAAGGGACAGAATACGTTTGATAGAACAGAAGATCAATGCACACAAAGTATTGAAAGATGCAGATAAAGTAGAACTCCAGCAATATATTACCGCTGTGTACGGTTCGCTCACTACATTCAACATCCTCTTCAAAGAAACCATTCATCAGTTTAAGGGAATGGGTAAAGAGTAATATTGGAATTTTGGAATTAGGAAATTTTGGAATTTGCACAGAAATACGCCGCTGATTCGCAGATTGTTCGTCAGTATGATCAATTACAAAATTTGCCCCCCAATTACAAAATTCGATTTTAACCGTGCAGATGCTGAGGAATAAAGAATTTCGTAGGGTATCTATCTATTTATTGAAACACCCTGTTCAACAGGCCTGCTAAACGGACGCCGCCTTTTAATAGCTGCTGGTCAAGGGTTTTAATATGATCGAAATTGTACTTGTAGCTGAGTTTGGTGCCACCCGCTTCGATGTCTTTGTAAAGTCCATCGGCCAATTGATAGGATTCAGCTATCCAGTCGGCAACAGACTGTTTTTTCCATGCCGTTCTTTGAGCCGCCGTCGTATGGTTAATGGCGCTGGTATATTCGGTATAGGATAACTGCTGGTATTCGATCAGGTGTTCATCCCAGGTGCTGTGCAGGTTGGTGGATCTGCCAAACCAGTCTACTTTAATAGCATTCCCCCCCAGGTCCTCCAGGTGGCCCACATGCATGGGTTGCTGCAGGTCCCCCGCTATATGGATAAGCAGGCGTAAATAAAACCGTTTTTGTTCGCGGGTATTTTTTGTATTCTTAAGTTCTTTCACCAGAAAATTCAGTTTGGTATAAGCATCGGTGGCAGTATCGGATTGCAAGTAGCTTCTAACTTCATTGTCCGTTAACCCACTTTTGAAATTGATATAATGCCAGTTATTCAGGTAGCGGTAAGAAGGGTCTGATTTGATAAAATCAGCCCAGTTGGTTGCCATGGCCAACGATTCATTGCCCAGTAGCTGCTGTATGTTTTTCCGCGCTTTGGGTGATAAATAACTATAGGCGATCTCCCCAACGATACGATGCCCCAACAGCCCCCATGCCATAGAAGAAAAGGGGATCATGGCAAATAATACAAGCGGTAACAGGAGTTTGATGCATTTCATGATATTCTGGGTCTAATGGTAAATTCCAATCAGGCCCAAAATAAAACAATAAAAAGCATTCCTGCAAAACCAGGCTCCATCCGAATGATGGAAGGGATAATCAGGAAGTATGGCATGCATTTTTCATGTTCTGTAATTAAATCCCGGTATTGTATGAAAACGTTCCGTCTGTTCATAATAATTGTGACCCTTTACTCCTTCCAGATGTGCACCAGCAGGCCCCAAACCAATGCAATGGGCACCTGCTTTAAGGGCAAATTAGTGAAAAGAGGCATCTGCGGCCAAAGAGTGATACAATTACTGAGTGAACGGGCAGAAGGCATCTCCTTTGCAGAAAAATGGACCGATAGTTTATCCAGTAAGGAATATGAAAACGTATTTACGGTCGGCAATACCTGCGACTTTCCTGTTTCGATTAAGGAGGGTGATGAGTTTAGTTTTGCGCTGACTGTTATTCCACCCTCAGATTGTATCCAATGTTATGCCTATACACCGGTGCCAGCGCAAAAGAACCATATTATAACTGGGTGCATAAGGTAAAAAATAGCATAGTGATAGCAAACGCAGAATAGCTGACATAACCATATAGTAGTTTACCTTTGTAGCTCGATGCCAAATAAATCTTCGTAGTGGCATTAGTTTTTTATACCCACCCTTATGCTCTCTACCCAACTTATTTGGCTATTTACACTCGCCCTGCCCATAGCCTGTGTCGCCTGGACGGTCACCCACGAGGATATCTTCCTGGAGGCTCGCAACTGGTGCACCAAACAGAGCAAAGAGAATAAGAGCCTGTTTTTGCGAAAATGTTTCTACCTGTTTACCTGCGAATATTGTTTTAGCCATTATGTAACCATATCTTTTCTCCTCATTACCCGTTATACGTTGTTATTGCCGGGCTGGAAAGGATACCTGATTGCCGGTTTTGCGCTGGTATGGGTGGCTAATACCTACATGAGCCTGTTCGCATTGCTGCGGCAGGCCATCAAGGCAGAAAAAACCAGGATTGAACTGGAAGAAAAAGTAATCGAAAAAGAGACCACTGGTTTACATGAACAACCCTTTCCAGGTAAAAGAAAACTTTTATTAAAAACACTGAAGAAAAAAGCCGATCCCTGGAAAGATATATAGGGTAGGGGGATTGAGTTTGGAGTTTGGAGTTAAATCATTGACCATTCACCATTGACCACTCACCACTCACCACTCACCCCCTCACACGCTCAAAAACACTTTCTTCCTATACAAAAAAAACAGGAACAGCCATTTTATCATCACATAACAAATGGCTATCACCACAATGTTATACGGGTTCCCCACCAGTTCACCCAGCCATTGGAAAAATGCATTAGTGGTATAGGCCCAGTTGATAAAATGGGCCGACATATAGATCAGTATGGAGTTCATGCCGATGACCCTAAAAAAGAAGGACCATTTTATATAACCCAGCACATCTATGATATAATAAAAAAGCGCAAGCAGTAAAAGGCTCCAGCCTCCTACATGCAAGACAAAAGAACTACTCCAGAGATTTTTATTGATAGGGAAATCCAGGTTCCATACCCAGGATAACCCA
Organism: Sediminibacterium sp.; assembly: GCA_046594275.1. GTDB lineage: Bacteria > Bacteroidota > Bacteroidia > Chitinophagales > Chitinophagaceae > Sediminibacterium. The sequence continues at coordinate 5,865 of JBKJPR010000212.1, read as the reverse complement.
AGAAATACAATACCCAGCAGCGCTATCCGGAAAGCTTTTGTTCCACCGTTTACCGTTGAATTTTTTATATAGCTGCCTGCCAGTATTCCCAGCAAACCGGTACTGATGGCCGGAATGGTAGCTACGAGTCCTTCGGGATCATGAATAACCAGGTAAAGTTTCCCGGGCAGGATATTCCGATCGAGATATGATGCAAAATTACCCTGCATAGACAGGTCGCCCGGTGGAAAGCCAGGCGCCGAATTAAATTTCAGCAACAGCCAGTAGCCGATGATTAACCCGAAGAACCAGATGATCTGTGTACGTTCTTTTGCATATATATAAATTAGGTTCGCAAACATATAGGCCAGGCCAATACGGCCCAGTACACTCGCAAAGCGTATTTCGGCCAGGGGGCGGAGATGCAGGCCGTTATTATAGATCATCCCTAGTAATACCAGCAGCAGCGCCCGTCGGATCACCCGTAACAATACCTGGTTCTTTGTCTTTCCTTTTTCCAGTTCACGCCCAACCGAATAGGGTGTGGCCACTCCAGCCATAAACAGGAATAACGGGAATATCAGGTCGTAAAAATGAAACCCGTTCCATTTCGGGTGTTCGAGTTGCGCAGCAAAGGCCTGGAATACCGGCCAACCGGTTGCTTTCGCTAATGTTTGAACAATTTCATGAGCGCCTATGATCCAGAACATATCAAATCCCCGCAGGGCATCCAGTGAATATAAACGTTTCTTTACAGGTAACACAGCCGTAGAGGGGTCGGTGGGGAAAGTGGTCATAGCAGTTATTTGGTAATTAAATATAAGCGTTTCCTCAATTCTATAAGGTTCCTGCCCACATAAATTGGAAATAACGGGGAGGGGGCGAAAAGCAGCGAAGAAAATTTTGTGCTTTTGCGTCCGGCGCTAAAAAATGCATGTAATAATGATTATTTTAAGTAATAAGTATTTCTTTAACAAATTTTAGTAAACATTGGCAGTGTTTTTGGTCTCTATGGGTTCATCAATGGAAACCCATAACCAACCTTTATGCACCCACTTGTGAACAGCATCCAGAAACTGCTGGAAGAGAAATTGAATATCTATACAACCCTATTGACCCCGCATACCAACCTGAAAATAGACCTTGACCTAGCTGAATGGGAACTATTATACCTCTTCAATGCAGTAGAACAAACCTGGCAGATTGCTATCCCGCAGAATGATTCTGATAAGATTGTCAGTATTGAACATCTACTCGCGGTGGTGAAAAAGCAAAAAAAAATCAGGGCTTAGCAATTCTTAAAAATGGAATTTTCGTTTATAAATTTGCAGTTGATAAGGCTGCAACCTCAGTATTTGTTTTTTGTTTGCAACAGGTTGCCTAATTCTTCGATCTTATCGGTCCCTATCAGGTCCACCCGTAATTTTTTTTGTTCCTTCCAGGCAAGATCGGTATCGGGCGCTGCCCAGAAACGGATCAGCTTTCCAGCGCCATGTACACTATCAACCTTATGGCGAAGCAATTGCCTGTCTTTACGGGCAAGTGAGCCGGTTCCGCTCCATGCAGTGATTTTATTAAAAGGCAGGCTAACCAGCCCTACCCTATTCCATTCTTCTGCAGAATGAGGGAGCTTGAGATCGTCATCAAAAAAAATATATGAAGGATAATTTTTATACTCTGCAGGCGGGGGCCGTTTCCCGCTGATCAGTATCGTTAGTCGGTTGGGTTTTTTAATACCTGTCAGCCAGGGTTTCAGGGGTTCGAGTTGGCGGATAAGAATGGGGAGTGCAACCAGGTAATCTTCTTTTATATCTATAAGTAGCCGCAGTTGTCCCGTGCTGTCTGCTTTTAATGCAGCGAGTACTGGTTTAAAATAGAGTTCCTGCAACGTTTTCTGGGGCTGTATCTCTTCTTTCTTATGCGCCACAAACAATGAATCCTTGACTGGGAAAATATCAGCCTCTATGGAACCAAAGCCGGACCTGTATGCGAAATAAAAAGGTACAGGATTAAGGTAATCATTATGGGAATGCGCATTGGCAGGAGAATAGCTGACCGGGCTCACTACCCTGCAGCCCACCAGTAAAATAAACAGGGGGAAAATAAAAGTTTGGGGAGCCTTTTTCATGACCTATAAAAATAAGGTAATTTTCTGCTATGAAGGTTTTTGGATGCGGAATAAAATTAATTTGAAAGGAGAGTTCATGGCATGAAAGGAAAAATATTTATCTTCACTGTCCAAATTATACCACACATGAAAAAAATGTTTTTAGCGTTAATTATTACGATGGGACTCGCCCAAATGAGTTATTCACAGGCCGCACCCCTATCCGGGAATAAGGCAGTCATTTCATTTACCAAAGTTAAGCATGACTTCAAGGTCATTCCTCAAACCAAACCTGTGACCTATACTTTTGTTTTTACCAACACAGGTAAAGAACCGCTTGTGGTAAGCAATGCCACTGCATCATGTGGCTGTACTGTGCCCGAGTTTACAAAAGAGCCTGTTAAAGCCGGTGGAAAGGGTTCTATTAAAGTAACCTATAATGCAGCGGCACTGGGTAGTTTTACAAAGTCCATAACCATTACATCCAACGCTACCCAACCTACAATTATTCTAACCATAACAGGGGAAGTAAAAATCAAAAAAACTGCCTCGCCAGCTCTGCCATCCACTAAAAAAGTGACTTCAGCACCGGTGAGAAAAAAGTGATAATATGTAACAGGAACGGATGATTATCTAACTGTGAACATCGAAGTGGAGATTTATTTTATTCCTTGATCATTCGAAGTTCCCTGCTCAATATTCAATATTAACTCCTACTTATTGCCCATTACTATTTACCCACCACCACCTGAATACGCGTTCCTCTCCCCTCAGCGCTTTCAATGGCCAGTTCGCCGTTTATAGATAGGGCTCTTTCTCGCAGGATGATCAATCCCAGCGTGTCTTTTTTCTCTATGAGATTGCAGGCCTGTCCATTATCTGAGATATTCAGGTATATATTAACTGGATCTTCTGTTAAAGACACTATTACATGGGTCGCTTTATCACAGGTCACATTATTCAACGCCTCTTGGCATATCCGGAAAAGTTCCGTCTTCTTTTTAATGTCCAGGTTTTGGTCGTTACAGGCAGTTTCAAAAACACACTTCACATCATTTTGATCGGTGAATTGTTTGCATAACCATTCAAGGGAAGCATTGAGCCCAAGATGGTCCAACATGCTCGGTCGTAAAGTTGCTGCTATTTTCCTGATAGCGCTGATGAGTTTTGCCGAAGCTACTGAAGCATGTGATAAACGTTTTTTCTCTGTATCCTTTATCTCTTCTTTTGGAGTGAGGGTCAACCAGTCAATATCTATTTTCACAGCCGCTGCCAACTGGCCCAATTCCTCGTGAACTTCACCGGCAAGGTATTTCCGTTCTTCCTCACGGATATTCTGTAAATGATGGGAGAGCCTTGTTAGCTGCTTATTATTATTCCGCAACTCCTCTTCCACACGCTTCAGTTTCAATAAATTTTTTATCCGGGATAAAAGTTCCTGCGGATCAAAGGGTTTTTTCAGGTAATCATCCGCACCAATATCAATACCATGGGCTATACTGGAAGCACTGACCTGTATGCCTGAAATCAGAAGAATTTTTATACCTGAATATGCTGAATTATTTTTTACCTCGGAACAAAGTTCGAGTCCATTTGAATCGGGAAGTATTACATCAAGCAGGATTATATCCGGTTTCTCTTTTTCAATTGCAGCAAACATTTGTGTACCGTTAATAGCAACGGTTACCGCGAACCCGGCTCTTTCGAGAAGCACCAGGTATAACTTAATGGCATGTGGATCATCATCAACTATCAATATCCTGTTCATAGCGCATTAGTTTTGAGATGCTACAAAAGCCCCAATTATAATACGGGGCATACTTGATTTTTTTAGGAAAATATTAGCTAACCATTTAGAAGATGTTTGAGTTACTTATATTTTAAACCCATTACCATAGATTAGCACAGAAAAAATCTATGAAAAATCTGTGGCGAAAATGCTTCATACCTTACTTTATATTACTAACTCAAACAGCTTTTTAAAATTTAGTTTTTATAGACTGAATAGCGGAATGGTGCTTCTGTAATACCGGCAATGTTCTGGCAGCAAAATTCTTGAGTTCCACATCCGGAAGCTCTTTGGAAGCTTTTTCAAATTCAGCTACATCTTTCTCATGATCTTCCACCATCATGTTCACATATGCTTTGTCAAAAGCTCCGCCTTTTTTGGCCATCATGGCATCCATATGCATTTTTGTTTCTGCATCCACAGTGTCCGGCAGTAATATGCCTTTGGCAGCAGCAATTGCTTTCAAATCACCATTTGCTTTAGAATGATCTGCTACCATCATAGCGCCAAATTCTTTAACCTTGGTGTTGGAAGAATGTGTTTGAGCCCACCGGCCCAATTCCACCTCCATCATACCTCCATTTGCTGCCTTAATAGCAAATGCTGAACTTTTAGCATCAGTTGTAACTGACTCCTGATGGATGGAAGTATCAGGGGTATGAATGGTTGCCTGCGCTTCCTTATTAGTAACGTTCACACTATCCATACCCTCCTTATTCTCATTCCCATTACTACAGTATTGGAACAGGAAGGCACCTGTAAGCAACAAAAAACTTATTTTTTTCATCTTGTCATGTTATATGGTAAACTATCAGGATGCAAATGTGATGCCATCTGGAACCATATAAAATCCGTATGACAAATCAGGGGCTTTCCGGAGAAAAGGGAAAATAGTAGAAATATTTCTACAAACAGGCTATAAACAGCCAAAAAACTACAAACCACAGACTACAGACCATAGACTATAAATACAAACCCCAAACCAGTTTACCATACATACGTAGCCACAGCGCCCGCAGGCAAGTTGAAGCTGGCTGTTTTATCTTTTACTGCGATATGGAATGTTTTAGTAATAGGGGCAGTATTCAGGACGATCAGCACGGTTTTCCCGGAAGGGGTTCTGAAGGCAACATTAGGAAGATCAGGCAGTACATTGGTGGCGATACGCACAGAACCGGGCCTGACAAATTTTGCTGCATGGGCAATGATGTAGTATGCCGGATTGCGTGTCACTTTATTTTTTGCGATGGTAACAGCGCCGAGGCAACTGGTACACCCTCCCCTGTCTGTATGTGGTTTTTGATTTTCGTCGGCGGCGAGGTTCCATTCGATCACAGTTTTACTCCAGTTACGGCTGGCCCCTATGATCAGCTTCAGGATATGCTCACGGATATCCTGCTGGAAATTACCGGGTGCGCCCACCCATTGCTCCGTAAAATAGATGTTCTTATCAGGATGTGCCGCATGCACTGTTGATAAAGCCTCTATTTCACCGCCATACAAATGAAAAGCCGAACCATCAATATATTTTTTGGCGCGGGGATCGTCTAAAATGGATATAGGATATTCCGGTTTATCTGCATTATGATCATAGATAATAATTTTTGTTTTAATACCCGCCTTTGTGAAGGCCGGCCCTAAATGATCTTTTATAAAAACCGCCTGGTCAGGGGCCAGCATCAGGAGGCTGGGATTATTGCCTGGATGCAGAGGTTCATTCTGCACAGTCACTGCATCTATCCGGATACCGAGTGCACGCATGGCCTGGATATACCTGACAAAATACCTGGCATACACAGGATAAAATTCTGGCTTCAGGCTGCCACCCCTGGTATCGCCATTCGTTTTCATCCATACCGGCGGCGACCATGGCGAGCCCATTATTTTTAGGGCGGGATTGATGGCCAGTATTTCTTTTAAAACAGGTATCACATCTTTTTTGTCCTGGCCAAGCCCAAAATGAACCAGTCCTGTATCGGTTTGACCAACG
>JBKJPR010000054.1:0-3253 GCA_046594275.1 Sediminibacterium sp. | reverse complement strand
CTACCGCAATGGGCTTTCTGTTGTACCCGTAGAAAGAGATGCCTGCGGCGGGTGCTTCAATTCAATTCCCCCCCAGCGCCAGAGCGAGATCCGTTTACACAAAAAGATCATTGTATGTGAGAACTGCGGTCGAATCCTGGTTGACGCAGATCTGAATGACAGCGTTGAAGCCAAATAGTATCGCGGATTTCCCGGATTTTTTATATGACTTGTATGATATTGAAGAAAGGGTTACCATTTGGGTAACCTTTTATATTTTAAGGACCCCAGGCTACATCGTGCAAGTGCGTATTTCAACGAACAGTCATATAAATCATATAAAAAATCCGCGTTAATCTGAGATCGTTCTTATTTTCGGTTTATGATGAGACGGTCTCTTGTATGCTTCATGCTCGTGTTGTTTTCCTGCGTGGCGGGACATACGCAGAAAGTATATGAGTTCAACAGCACCTGCCAGCAGGCTTACCAAGAGATTACAAAACTAAAAATAAGTAATGGGCTGGCGCTGGCAGAAAAAGCCCGGCAACAGAACCCTGATAATCTCATACCCCTGCTGTTGGAAAGCTATGCTGATTTTTATATTCTTTTTCTGAACGAGGATCCAAAAGATTACCAGAACCGGTACCCAAAATTTCAGCAACGGATAGACCAGTTACAGGACGGGCCGAAAAGTTCCCCATTTTATTATTACAGTTTAAGTATGTTACGCGTTCACAAAGCAGCTTCGGCCATTAAGTTTGGTAAGTTCTGGGATGCAGGCTGGGATTTCCGCAGAGCCTACCAGCTCATCAAAGAAAATAAAAAACTGTTCCCCAGTTTTGCACCGAATGATATTTTATATGGATCCTTACAGGCCGTGGTGGGCACCATTCCGAAAGGATATAAATGGATAGCCAGTTTATTTGGCATGCGTGGTTCATTAACTGAGGGAATGAAAACCGTGAAGGGTTTTATCAACAGTAATGATCCATGGGCAAAGGTACTGTTCAATGAAGCCGCTTTTATCTATCCTTACCTGATGTTTTATATTGAGAATAAAAAAGAAGAAGCGCTGGCCTTTACACAACAACGCAGGCTCGATCTCGTAAATAATCACCTGCATGCTTATATGGCTGCCAATCTGGGGATCAATAATAAACAGTCAGATTTTTCCAGGTCAGTGATACTTAACCGTAACCGTTCTGATGAATACCTCAAAACAACTGTATGGGATTTTGAACTGGGGTTTACGAAACTCTATCATCTTGAAACACAGGAAGCGGCGAGATATTTAGAAAGTTTCCTGAACAGCTTCAAAGGGAAATTCTATGTAAAGGATGCCCTCCAGAAACTGAGTTGGTGCTATTACCTGCAGGGCAATATGGCAAAGGCAGAAGAAATAAGAAAAAGAATTTTACAGCGTGGCTCTACTGATTCAGATGCGGATAAGCAGGCATTGAAAGACGCAAAGGCCGGTAAATGGCCTAATATATTATTATTGAAAGCAAGGCTTTTGAGCGACGGCGGCTATCATAGCGATGCGGCTGGTTTATTACAGGGAAAAACAGAGGACGATTTTTCAAAAGAGGAAGAGAAATTAGAATTTGCGTACCGAGTAGCGCGCATTTATGATGATCTCAACAGGGATGATGATGCCATCCGTTCTTACCTGATCGCCATACGGCTGGGCGAGAACCGTAGAGAATATTATGCAGCCAGAGCAGCACTCCAGCTCGGACAACTCTACGAAAAAAGGGGTCAGAAGGCACTTGCTTTACAGTATTACCAGCGATGCCTGGATATGGAAGATCACGAATACAAAGATTCACTGGATCAGCGGGCAAAATCGGGAATTGCGAGGTGCAAGGGGGAATAGAACAGTTTGGGGTTTGGAGTTTGGGGTTATTAAACAGGATCGGAAAAGTATTTGTACCCTTTGGTGATTCGTTCTATTGTTTAACTTGCATCAGCTTTATGCCTGTATATTATTTCCTTTATCAAGTAAAGCCTACTGTAAATCACCCAAAGCGGCATGATGTGAAAGGTGCTTTTGTAAACCGCTGTATCCTTGCAGATTCTAGTGAGTACGGACGCCATATTGCGCAGATACAATTCGAACAGTTTTGCTGGCATATTCAAACACTAGTAGAAAATACAGGGGTGACTGCTGCGTTTTATAGCGTAAACAGAGAAGGCCTGCAACATTATGAACAGGCACTGCTTGATAAGGAGGTATATACATTTCATACTTACGAAACTGAAGAAGAATGCTAAAAAAGCTTTCCATACAGAACTACGCTATCATTGATGATATCATGATCGACTTCTCGTCAAAGCTCAATATCATTACCGGTGAAACAGGTGCCGGTAAAAGTATATTGATGGGTGCGCTCAGCCTGATACTAGGCGAACGTGCCGACAGTTCGGTGCTGGTGAGCACGCAAAAAAAATGTTTTATCGAGGGATATTTTACAGTGAATGGCAAAACAGCCGTGCTTGATTTTTTACAGCAGAACGACCTGGATATAGAAGATGAGTTGGTACTGAGAAGGGAGATCGCTGCCAATGGAAAATCACGGGCATTTATTAATGATACACCCGCCACCTTACAACAATTAAAAATACTGGCTTCTTTACTGGTGGACCTTCACCAGCAATTTGATACATTAGAACTGGGCGACAGCGATTTTCAAAGAGAGGTATTGGATGCCCTTGCTGGGAATGAATCATCTGTAAAAGCTTATCAAAAAAATCATCATCAATGGCAGGCTGCAGGGAAAGAACTGGCGTTGCTTCAGCAACAAAAAGCTTCTTTTCACAAAGAACTGGATTACCACCAGTTCCTTTTCAATGAACTATTTGAAGTGGGTCTTAAAGAAAATGAACTGGAGCACCTCGACAATGAACTGAAACTTCTGGCTAATGCAGAAGGTATCAAAACAACTTTGACCAAAGTATATTTCGATCTCAAAGAAAGCGAGCAGCCAGTTGTGCAGTTATTAAAACAATTAGTAAACCAGTTACAGGCCTATTCTTCTTTTCATCCCGACCTGTTGAACCTGATCGGCCGGCTCCAGGGTTCACAAATAGAATTACAGGATATAGCCGGCGAAGTGAACCGCATCAACGATGCAGTGAATTATGATGAGAAACGGATTGAATGGATCAACCAGCGTTTAATGGACGGCTATAAGTTGCTCAAAAAACATGGTGTAAAAACGACTACTGAACTTCTTGGGATACAGTCGGGCCTCGAACAGAAATTACAGGCAGT
>JBKJPR010000477.1:0-4075 GCA_046594275.1 Sediminibacterium sp. | reverse complement strand
CTCACATCTTTGAGTGTCACCAATACCTTGCCAGGTACTTTCTCTAACTGAAAATTGATACGTAGATCCGGGCGTTCCAGTTTCACATCCTCGATCTTGTCTATCTTATCCAATCTTTTCTGAACACTCTGTGCCTGTGCCGCTTTGCTTGCCTTTGCTTTAAAACGTTCGATAAATCTTTCCTGCTGGCGGATATAATCCTGCTGGTTCTCAAAAGCTTTTTGCTGCATATCTATCCGGATCATCTTTTCCTGCTCATAAAATTCATAGTCGCCGGTGTAAATATGTAACTGCTGCTGGTACAGTTCCACGATTTTGTTCACCATCCGGTTCAGGAAGAATTTATCGTGGCTCACAATCACCACGCTGCCTTTGTAATGCAGCAGGTATTTTTCCAGCCATTCGATGGAGGGAAGATCCAGGTGGTTAGTAGGTTCATCCATCAGCAATACATCGGGTTGCTGAAGTATCATCTTGGCCAATAATACCCGCATTCTCCAACCCCCGCTGAATTCTTTATAAGGTCTAACCAGGTCCTCATTGCTGAAACCAAGGCCATGTAAAACCTCTTCCGCTTTATGGTGGATATTATACCCATCCAGAACATCTAACTCATGCAGGCTGTCTGTGTATTGTATCAATAACCCTTCATTCTCAGAATCTTTCTCCAGTTGATGGCCCAGTTCCTCAATCTCTTTTTCCAGTTCCCTTATCCGCTCAAATGCACTCAGCGCCACTTCTGTGATATTATCATTGGTATCAAAGCTGAGCAGATCCTGATGCAGGTAACCGATCGTGGTTTCCCTGCCTTTCTCCACTGTTCCTTTAGATGGCAGGTATTCACCCACCAGCACCTTCAGCAAAGTGGATTTACCCGTACCGTTATAACCGATCAACCCGATCCTGTCACCGGGCTGAATATGCCAGGTAGCATCTTCTACAATCACCCGGGCGCCAAATTCAAAAGTCACGTTCTGCAATCCTATTAACATCTCTTAACAAGTATTTAAGGGCGCAAAGGTAATTGCAAACTGCTCGCAATTCAATTTGCATTTACCTTTGTGGACTAATTTTTTAGTATGAAGAAATATTTCATGTATGCAGCATTCCTGGGTTTATACGCTTGTGGAAGTGAGGAAAAGGCTGTAATACAGGACCAGCCACAGGGTCCGCTGGCAAAAAGCGCCAATTCAGATGGGTTTAACCTGTCTTTTGGCAAAGTATTGTCCGATTATTATACCCTCAAAGATAATTTTGTTGCTGAAAATGACTCTCTGATCGATTTATCTGCCAGGAACCTCATGGTTTCTGCAGACGGGTTACAGTTAAACGAACTCAAAGCCGACAGCAATATCGTTGCCACCGCCAAAACATATACAGATGGGATCTCCGCAGAAATAAAAGGATTATTGGGTGAAAAAGATAGGGAGGCCAAACGCAAATCTTTCCAGATGGTGGGCGACCAGTTATATGACTTGATCCGAACGGTGCAATACGACAGGGCCATTGTTTACCACCCATTCTGCCCGATGGCCTTTAACGACCAGGGCGCCAACTGGCTGAGTAATTCGCCCGAGATCAGGAACCCCTATATTCCCAAAAAAATGCTGACCTGTGGAGAAGTAAAAGACTCTATTGACTTCAGGCCAAAACTATAAAGCATCATCACAAACCTTAAACCAACTTTACCGGAGGTTTTTTGTTTCAAGGAACTGCTATGAAGAAACTATTGTTTTTATGTATGGTGTGCCTGTGGGTAATGGATCTGTCGGCGCAGGAGAAATTCACGCTTAATGGCTATATCAAGGATTCCCTCAGCGGGGAAACCTTGATTGGCGCCAACCTGACTATTAAATTAGCGGGTAAAGGCATTGTCAGCAACCAATACGGTTTTTATTCTATCACATTAAAAAAAGCCAGTTACCGGGTATTGTGTTCATTCGTAGGATACCAGCCAAAAGAGATCACTATTGAACTGACCAATAACCTGCAGCAGAATATTTTACTGCTTCCAAATTCTTCCGTCATCAGTGATGTGACCGTGATAGGCAGGAAAAGAGATAACAATGTGAAAGCTGCCCAGATGGGCAAATTTGAATTGAGTGTAAATACCGCCAGGGCATTACCTGCATTTTTAGGGGAGGTGGATATTCTCAAAACTTTGCAGTTACTTCCAGGTATCCGCAATGCGGGAGAAGGTAATGCGGGGTTTTATGTTAGAGGCGGTGGCCCCGACCAGAACCTGATTATGCTGGACGATGCAGTAGTGTACAATACCGGCCACCTGTTTGGCTTTTTCTCCATTTTTAATTCGGATGCGATCAAGAATGTGACCCTGATTAAAGGTGGGATGCCGGCTCAATACGGCGGACGTCTTTCCTCGGTGGTAGATATTGCAATGAAAGAAGGTAACCAGAACAAAACCCAGATAGATGCTGGTATTGGCCTGATTGCTTCGCGTTTTTCTATCCAGGGGCCCTTACAGAAGAACAAAGCTTCTTACATGATCTCTGCGAGGAGAACGTATGTGGATGCGCTGGCAAAACCGTTTATTAAAAAGTCAAGCGATTACTATGGTTCAGGCTATTATTTCTATGACCTGAATGCCAAAATGAATTACCAGTTCTCTGAGAAGGATCGTTTGTACCTGAGCGGCTATTTCGGGAGGGATAAATTCAATTTTAATAATGCCAAACGTTCATTCAGTACCGAGATTCCCTGGGGTAATTCAACCGCTACGCTCCGGTGGAACCATATCTTTAATAAAAAATTATTCGCCAATACTACCTTAGTGTATAATGATTATACATTCTCGCTGGATGGCCGGCAAAATAATTTCCGCCTGAAACTTTCTTCCGGTATACGCGACCTGAATGCCAAAACGGATATCGACTTTTATCCTTCGCCCGAACACAAATTGAAATTCGGGGCACAGTATACTTTTCATACTTTTTTGCCAAATGTGCTGAGTGGCAACCAGGACAGCGTAGTATTTGAACCGAATAATTCCACTAAAAAATATGCAAATGAATATGCCGCTTATATTCAGGACGACTGGGAACTGTCTGGTAAACTGAAATTGAACCTGGGACTGCGCTACAGCCAATTTCAACAGGTAGGACGGTATACCGATTACAAAAGGGATGCGAATGGAAATAAGACGGACAGCACAGTATTTGGCAGCGGACAAACTGTAAAATTATACGGCGGTTTTGAACCAAGGGCCACGCTGCGCTATGCAATCAATGATAACGAATCTGTAAAAGCAGCAGTAACCCGCAACCTGCAATACATACACCTGGTTACAAATGCCGGTACAACGCTGCCTACCGATCTCTGGGTGCCGAGTACGCTGCGGGTACAGCCACAGATCAGTTGGCAATATGCATTGGGTTATTTCCGGAATTTTAATGAGGGCATGTTCGAAACCTCTCTAGAAGTGTATTACAAGACCATGGAGAACCAGATCGAATACAGGGAAGGGTATACGCCTTCTCTAAAAGATCCCGAGGAAGAATTCGTTTTTGGAAAAGGCTGGAGTTATGGCAGTGAATTCTTTATCAATAAGGTTAAAGGAAAGCTTACAGGATGGATAGGATACACGCTTAGCTGGACATGGCGCCGCTTCAATGACCTGAATGATGGATTGAAATACCCCAGTCGTTACGACCGCCGGAATGATCTTTCAGTAGTAGGTAGCTATGATCTGAATAAAAAATGGAAACTCTCATCCGTGTTTGTATATGGAACCGGTAATGCGACCTCCTTACCTGAACGTTTTTATTTTGTAAGCGGGGTATTAACCCAGGAATACAGCCGTATCAATGCGTACCGGATGAAATCCTATCACCGTTTGGATATTGCCGCTACCTATACGCCACAGCCAAAGAAAACCAGGAAATATACCAGTTACTGGGTATTCAGTATTTACAATCTCTATAGCCGCCTCAACCCTTATTTTATTTATTATGACCAGGAAGGGAGTGCAGCAGCCGGCACATTGAAAGTATCGGCTAAACAGGTATCCTTATTTCCCATTATACCTTCTGTTACCTGGAATATCAGGCTATAAAAA